>CANGLD010000153.1 GCA_947454475.1 Oxalobacteraceae bacterium | reverse complement strand
CTTGTATTTTTTGCTACAATAGCGCCCGTTGCTGATGTAGCTCAGTTGGTAGAGCAACTGATTCGTAATCAGTAGGTCGGCGGTTCGATTCCTCTCATCAGCACCATAGCTTTAAATAAAAGCCCAGTTCAAGTTGAACTGGGCTTTTTGTTTTTAGATTAAATAAATTGTCTGAATATATTTTTATGAGTTAATTATCTCGCGGATTATTCAATTTTCAGGCGCAAGTAGTATTAAATTAGCCTAATAGGATCATATATAGTGATCTTTAAATTTATTAGTTTGCATCGAGTCTTTACGCAATAATTTTAGATTTTCCAGCAATGAGATTTCCGTTAATCACTCTTTTTTCAATTTGTTTGATAGATTTCGATTCTTTTTTTATTTCACCAAGAAGTAAATTGATAAAAGTCTGCCAGCCTTCGCCTTTAGATTTATAAAAAGCTAGGGTATCACTATCAATTCTTAGAGTAACTTGTTCCTTGGTTCCACTGCCTATAGGTCTGCCACGACCGCGATTCAAGCTTGGTTTAACTTTTGCCCATTGTTTATCAGTTAGCGGTCGGGAATCAGGATCAGAATTTGCCGCCTTTGTTACTGCTGCATCTACCTTGGATGACAATCTAATTATTTTCTTTTTCATATCGATTAATCTCACGGTTATTTGCTTTTCTTAAGCTAATGACTCTTCTGGTAAATTTATTATCAACATACACCACGCAATACAATCGCTGTTTCATTGGTACCAAAGAAATAATTCGTGTTTCGCCATAGTCTTTCCTTGCATCGATCCAACTTAAGGCATCGTCCCAATCTAATAATTGAGCTACGGATAAATTGATGCCATGCTTAGCAAGATTGGATTCATCTTTAATCGAATCAAAAAACCAATCCATAGTATTTATTGTAGTTACATTAATTAATAAAAACAAGAATTAAATGTAACTACAATAATTAAAGATAGCTAGAGATCATCCTAGATTTAGATAGGGTTATGCAAAAAATGCGATGACTTTCTAGTGTCTGTGACTTGGCAGCAAAAATGATCGAGGTCGTATATTCAATAGATGTGAGTGGCTAAGGAATCTCGATTCCGAAATTTTGGAGAGGCATTTTTTGTTGTGCTGGGTAAGATACAATTGTTGCAAACTCATAAATTCATCATTTTTACTGAGCTGATTTAAGCGAAGTGAAAAATTGAAGAACGAAATAACTAATAAGAAATAGGGTAGGGTGGTATGACAGATTTCGATAAAAACTTGGAACCTCGTTCAGTTAATTTTGTACCGTTAACGCCATTAGATTTTATTGCACGGTCTGCACAGGTTTATGGCGCTATGCCAGCAGTTGTGTATGGCAAAACGCGACGGACATGGGCGCAAACTTATGGGCGCTGCCGACGTTTGGCGAGTAGCTTAGCTGCGCGAGGCATTCAACGTAATGACACGGTGGCGGTGTTGTTGCCAAATATTCCCGAGATGGTAGAAGTACATTTTGCTGTGCCTATGGCAGGCGCAGTATTGAATGCATTAAATACACGTCTAGATTATGCAACGCTACTTTTTATGTTGCGACATGGTGAGGCCAGGCTACTCATCATTGATAGTGAATATGGCGTACTCGCAGAAAAATTAAAAATAGATTTACCCGATTTAATTGTAGTTGGTGTACACGATGTCGAAGCGAATATGCCCGCTAATCCAGCAATGTGGATGGACTATGAAAACTTAATCAAGGAAGGTAATCCAGAATTTGCTTGGCTGATGCCAGAAGATGAATGGAATGCGATTGCGTTGAATTACACTTCAGGAACGACGGGTGATCCTAAAGGTGTGGTGTACCACCATCGTGGTGCTGCAGTGAATGCTATCTCTAACATTCTCGAATGGGATATGCCTAAGCATGCCGTGTATTTATGGACGCTACCTCTGTTTCATTGTAATGGATGGTGTTTTCCGTGGACAGTGGCAGCACGAGCTGGGGTAAATGTCTGTTTAAGAAAATTTGATGCACAACATGTGCTTGAATTAATCGCAAAAGAAAAAGTTACACATTATTGTGGTGCTCCTATAGTGCAAAGTGCATTGGCTTCAGCGCCTGCTGAATGGCGACAAGATATTAAACACCGTGTATCGACTATGGTTGCGGGTGCACCTCCATCGCCTGCTGTGATTGCTCAGATGGCAGCGATGGGATTTGATCTTACGCATGTGTATGGTTTAACAGAAGTGTATGGACCCGCAACAGTATGTGCCAAACAAGCTGATTGGCAAGATCTCGAACCAGCAGCGCAAGCACAATTAAATGCAAGACAGGGAGTGCGTTATCACTTGCAAGCCGGCGTTGCGGTTTTGGATCCTGAGACTATGCAAGCTGTGCCAGCAGATGGCGAAACATTAGGTGAGATTATGTTTCGTGGGAATATATGCATGAAAGGTTATTTAAAAAATCCACAAGCAACGGAAGCGGCATTTGCAGGCGGTTGGTTTCATACAGGTGATTTAGCAGTGATGTCACCAGATGGTTATGTGCGTATTAAAGATAGAAGTAAAGACATCATTATTTCGGGTGGCGAAAATATTTCTAGCATCGAAGTAGAAGACGCTATTTATCAACACCCCGCAGTAGCAGCTGTCGCTGTAGTTGCTGCACCTGATGCAAAGTGGGGAGAAGTACCTTGCGCATTCGTAGAGCTACGAACAGGGGCAACAGTCAGTGCAGAAGAGATCATTGCGCATTGCAAATCGCATCTGGCTGGTTTTAAAGTACCTAAGCGTGTAGTGTTTAAAGAATTACCGAAAACCTCAACTGGCAAAATTCAGAAATTTGCTTTGCGAGAGGAAGCGGGATCGACTACAGCGATTAATTTGAGTTAATACATGAATTAAATTGTAGGGACGATTAGCGTAGCGTAATCGTCCGCAAAGATTCACTATGAATTCCATGCGGCGCAATACATTGCGCCCTACCTCTTCAGATAATGTTACAGCCAGATTGTCTGTAAATTTTTATTTCTTTTCTTTCACAACAGATTTAATACGTGACCATGCTTCAAACGCCTGGGGTGTGAGTTTAGTCCAGCGATCTATTTCTGTTTTTTGTATTGTGGTTGGCGGTGGGCTGATGTTACTCATTGCAGCCTGCAAATCTTTTTCACTAGGACGTTCTGGAAGTTTAGAAAAGAACTCTGCACGCCATGTATCACAAAGTGCCGCTTCACGAATCATGGCAGGCTTGTTTGCTGGCCAGCCTTTACTCATTTCTGCAATCAACTCATCACGCTTGGTGCGTAACTCTGCCGTGTTGATTTTAGTTTTAGTGCTGCGTCCTTTTTGTGTGGCATGAATCTGTGCAAACAAACCCGCTAATTCACCCATGATTTCACCGAGTTGTGGTGAGGGATCAGTAAGAGTGGAATGAATTTGATTCAATGCTGAGCAACGCAATGATTGTGTTTCTGTCGATGTGCTATTGACTTCAGCTTGTGCAGTCGTGGCCACGCCAACTAAGAGGCTAGTAAACCAAACAATAGAGATTAGTGAGGGTTTGAATTTTTTCATTTTTTATAGAGTTATTTGTTCACGAGTTTGGCAGGCACACTAATGGTGAGTATTGCGCCAATTACTAAGCTACCTGCTAGTAAAAACATACCAGAGCTTGTTGTACCACTCGCTTGTTTGAGCCAGCCGACTGCATAAGGACTGGCAAAGCCAGCTAAATTACCCAGTGAATTAATCATCGCAATACCGGCAGCTGCACCGGTACCTGCCAAGAAGGCTGTAGGTAAACTCCAAAATAAAGGCAGTGTGGTGATAATGCAGGCTGTTGCTAAGGTCAGTGCAGCCATAGCTAGCAAG
Organism: Oxalobacteraceae bacterium; assembly: GCA_947454475.1. GTDB lineage: Bacteria > Pseudomonadota > Gammaproteobacteria > Burkholderiales > Burkholderiaceae_D > Pernthalerella. The sequence continues at coordinate 1,326 of CANGLD010000153.1, read as the reverse complement.
GTATTGTCAGCCCATAAAACAGATAACAATAATCCGATAGCACCAACCACAGCCGGAATAGCGACATGCCAGCGACGTTCACGCAAGCGATCCGCATTTTTTGCAATCAGCAGCATAGCAATGGTCGCAGCACCATAAGGTATGGCGGATAGCAAACCAATTTGTAATGGATCAGCAACGCCCATGGCTTTAATAATAGTTGGTAACCAAAAGCTCACGCCATATAAGCCCATGACAAAACTAAAATAAATGAAGGCCATCAACCATACACGGCGGCTACTTAATATATGCAGCACAGAGTGGTCTTGTTTTTCTTGTGCATCTTCTGCGATATTTTTTTCTAAGAGTTGACGTTCTTCTTCCGATAACCACGTTGCGGCACTAATGCGATCATCCATGGTCAAGATGACGATCAATCCTAAAATGATTGCTGGTACACCTTCTAATAAAAACATCCACTGCCATCCAGCTAATGCAGAGACGCCATCAAAACTTTTCATGATGTAGCCTGAAAGAGGGCCACCGACTACACCCGCGAGTGGAATGCCTGTCATGAACATCGCAGTGATTCGACCGCGACGTTGAGCTGGATACCAATAGGTGAGATAAAGAATAATGCCAGGGAAAAATCCTGCTTCTGCTACGCCTAAAAGAAAACGCATGATATAGAAAGCGGTTTCATTCGACACCAACATCATGGCTGCGGAAAGACATCCCCAGCTAATCATGATGCGACCTATCCACAGCCGTGCACCGACTTTATGCAAAATAATATTACTAGGCACTTCAAAAAGAAAATAACCAATAAAGAAAATGCCAGCACCCATGCCGTACACCACATCAGAGAAACCGAGTGCTTGCATCATTTGTAGTTTTGCAAAGCCGACATTGACTCTGTCTAAATAAGCCACGATGTAGCACACTAAAAGTAGCGGCATGATGCGCCATGCCACTTTGCGATAGATAGTCTCTTGATCTAATGCGATGGATTCCTGCACTGTCTTCTCCCTTATTATCGTTTTGTTTTAGGCCTGAAATGAGGTAGGCGAGGGTGATTGTAGCTTGTAGCGAGAAAATGTCGATGAAACTTACGCCTTAGTTTATGGTGCAAAGCGTCATGAGTTTTATGGGCTTATCGAAAAGCTATGCTGTATTTTTAATCTGCGTCTTATAGCAGCTAGTCAGAGCCAATTTGGATTCTTGCCAGTGCTTTATAGCTTCCGTCATAATGTCACCTCATTGCGAGTTTTTATCCTTATTTCTCCGACACAGATTGCTATTCCATGAGAGTTTTTAATTTCAGTGCAGGTCCTGCCGTTTTACCAG
>CANGLD010000152.1 GCA_947454475.1 Oxalobacteraceae bacterium | reverse complement strand
TGTACGTACGATAGCGGTTGCACGTATCACTATGCCGCAAGCGCGAGTGCGTTTATCTGCAGGTCGTCGACAGTTAGGTGAAGGTATACAAGCCTTGTGTTATTTGGCGGGTGCGAATTCAATTTTCTATGGCGAGAAATTACTCGTAACAGGTAATCCAGAAGTAGAAGAAGATAAGTCTTTGCTGCAACGTTTAGGCATGCAAGCTAAAACCGCATAGAAAAAACTTAAACACAAAACGCAAACACAAAACATAAAAATAGAACAAATAGGCAAGCAACCCATCATCATGTTTAAAAAAATCCTGATTGCCAATCGTGGTGAAATCGCTTGCCGAGTCGCAGCCACTGCCCATCGCATGGGCATACGCACGGTGGCTGTGTATTCCGACGCTGATACACATGCTGCCCATGTTGCTGCTTGTGATGAAGCAGTACACATAGGTGCAGCAGAAGCGAAGCAAAGTTATTTGCAAATTGCACGCATCATAGAAGCAGCAAAATCAACGGGTGCAGAAGCCATTCATCCTGGTTATGGATTTTTATCCGAGAACGAAGAATTTGCTGCAGCTTGTGAGCAAGCAGGCTTAGTATTTATAGGACCACCTGCTACTGCGATTCATGCCATGGGTTCAAAATCAGCAGCCAAAGCTTTAATGGAAAAAGCAAATGTGCCTTTGGTGCCGGGATATCACGGTGACAATCAAGAGGCAGATTTTTTACACAAGCAAGCCGATAGCATTGCTTATCCTGTATTGCTGAAAGCGAGTGCGGGTGGTGGTGGTAAGGGCATGCGCATAGTCCAATCATCGGCAGAATTTAAAGAAGCACTCGCTTCTTGTAAGCGCGAAGCCATGAATAGTTTTGGCGACGACAAAGTCTTAGTTGAAAAATATTTACAACGGCCGCGTCATATAGAAATTCAAATCTTTGCAGATCAAGCAGGCGATTGCGTTTATTTATTTGAGCGCGATTGCTCAGTGCAACGCCGCCATCAAAAAGTATGTGAAGAAGCACCAGCACCAGGCATGACTGCAGAGCGTCGTCGTGCTATGGGTGAGGCAGCAGTGGCAGCAGCGCAAGCAGTGGACTATGTGGGTGCAGGCACAGTGGAATTCATTGCTAATCAAGATGGCAGTTTTTATTTCATGGAGATGAACACCCGTTTGCAAGTGGAACATCCCGTCACTGAAATGATTACTGATGTTGATTTAGTTGAGTGGCAATTAAAAATTGCGTATGGCTTGCCTTTGCCTAAAAAACAAAATGAGCTTGTCATTAAAGGTCATGCTATTGAAGCGCGTATTTATGCAGAAAATCCCGAGAAAGGTTTTTTACCATCGATAGGCACCTTGCATTATCTACACACACCACAAGCAGCAAGTTTCACAAGAGATCAAGCAGTGCGTATAGATTCGGGCGTCAGAGCGGGTGATGCAATTTCTCCCTTTTATGATCCTATGATTGCTAAGCTGATTGTGTGGGGTACAGATAGGGCAGAGGCATTAAAGAAAATATCGCAAGCACTCAGTGAATATGAAATCGTAGGGCCAGCAACGAATATCGCTTTTTTATCCAGGCTAATGCAAAGTGTGCCATTTGCTACAGCAGACCTCGATACAGGTTTGATAGAACGACATCAAGAAACTTTATTTCCACCGCATCAGCCTGTGCCGTTCGAAGTGCTGGGATTAGCCTGCGCTATGTTATTGCAGTCTGAGCGTGAGTTGTCATCCGATGATCCTTGGGCGCAGCATACGGGTTGGCGATTGAATTTGCAGACGACACGTAATCTGCAATTCTCTGATGAAGCAGGTTTAATCAATCTTGCTTGGACTTACGCATCAGATCATGGAACATTAAGCGTAGGCGATAAGAAAATAAAAATCAATGATGTGCATGCTAAGACATCAGCGCATGATGCTGCGGTTGAATTTGAAATGCTTGCTGATAACTTGCAATTAAAAGGCAAAGTTGTGCGTGATGCAGAAAACTTTCATGTCTTTCATGCAGGGCGGCACTGGCAATTAACATGGCATGATCCTATTGCGCATGCTGGTGAAGCAGAAACTGAAGGCGGTCGATTAACCGCGCCTATGCCAGGAAAAATTATTGCGCTACTCGTTAAACAAGGCGAGGAAGTACAGCAAGGTGCGCCATTATTAATTATGGAAGCCATGAAAATGGAACATACGATTCATGCACCTGCTAATGGCAAGGTAGAAGATTTATTGTACGCGGTTGGCGATCAAGTGCCAGAGGGTGCGCAGCTATTAGCATTCACTGCGACAGGGGCTTAATAATGAAAATAGCACCTAGCTTGCCGGCACAAGTCAAAATAGTGGAAGTGGGTCCGCGTGATGGACTACAAAATGAAAAAGAAATTATTCCTGTTGATGTCAAAGTAGAGTTAATTAATCGACTCACTGCAGCAGGTTTCCCGAATATTGAAGCAGCATCATTTGTCTCACCTAAGTGGGTGCCGCAAATGGCGACTTCTAGCGAAGTCATGCAGAAGATAGAACGTAAGTCAGGTGTGATTTACTCAGCTCTCGTGCCCAACATGCAAGGCCTAGAAGCAGCGCTTGCTGCACAAGCTGATGAAGTCGTTATTTTCGGTGCGGCATCCGAAGCATTTTCTCAAAAAAATATTAATTGCAGCATTGCTGAATCGATAGAACGATTTCGTGAAGTGGCACGTTTAGCGAAAGCGCAGCAAGTGCGTCTACGTGGAAGTATTAGTTGTGCATTTGGTTGTCCCTATCAAGGCGAAGTCACAACAGATGCGGTGGCAGATGTGGTGGCACGACTGCAGGATTTAGGATGCGATGAAATTGATATAGCCGACACCATAGGAGTAGGTACGGCGCGTCAAGTACAAACCGTATTCGATACAGTCGCGCGTCAGTTTCCTATCAATCAACTAGCGGCACATTTTCATGACACCTATGGCCAAGCCCTCGCAAATATTTATGCTGCACTTGAAGTTGGTGTCAGTATTTATCATTCTTCCGTAGCAGGTCTTGGTGGCTGCCCTTATGCAAAAGGTGCAACTGGAAATGTAGCGACTGAAGATGTGCTGTATCTGATGCAAGGTTTAGGCATACGCACTGACATTGATTTACAACAGGTGGTTGATGCAGGTCAGTTTATTTCTCAGCATCTAGGACGCAAAGCAGTTAGTCGTGCAGGCAATGCGATTGCAGCGCGTCGTGCTGCTTGAAATGCACAGTAAAGAGTTTCTTTTCATGATCAGTAAGGGTGGAGTAAGTCTATGAGTCCTGAGCTACAACCCGGTATCACGTTCGAATGGACTTATGATGTGCCCGCTCGTGCCACTGTGCCAGAATTATTTCATGACACCCCCATGGCTTGTGATATGCCAGCAGTGCTCGCAACGGGTTATATGGTCGGCTTAATGGAATTAGCTTGTACGCAAGGCATCATGCCTTATGTGGATTGGCCGAATGAACAAAGCTTAGGTACGCATGTGAGCTTTTCACATTTGGCGGCGACGCCTCCTGGTATGACCTTAACGATTAAAGGCAAAGTGATTGCGGTAGAAGGTCGTCGCATACGCTTTTATGTAGAGGCATGGGATGGATTGGATAAAATCAGTGAAGGTGAGCATGAGCGCTGTGTGATCACGCCAGATAAATTTCATCTCAAGTTAGCTGATAAAAAAACACGTGCAGGCCTTGCCTAAGAGATCCTATGAATCCTGCAAACTTTAATCCTGTTAACCATGTAGGTCCTTTGCCTTCTCCTTGTATTAGCATTTGTCAGATGCATCCACAGAGCGGACTGTGTATTGGTTGTTGGCGCACTATTGATGAAATCACGGATTGGAGCGTTGCATCTGAAGCTAAAAAAAAGCAGGTTTGGCTAGCGATTAGCCAAAGACGTTCAGTAGCGTAACCAAAGTCATCTCGCTTGTTGATCGTCAAAGGCAAGCTTAATTTCATACCGCTAAATTTTTATATATTTGAGTAAAGTTCTTAAAATACATTCAGTAATTGACATAGCGGTGTAAATAGATAGTTCTAAGAATTGGCTGCCAACACCCTTGCTCATCAAATGAAAAAATGAAACTTCCTTCTTGCATGCATGTTCTCGAAAGAGGATGGTTATCTTCGAATAATATTTTATTCTTAGGTGACAATGAAAATGTCATTATTGATACGGGCTATGTCACGCATGCAGAGCAAACACTACAATTAGTGCAACATGTATTGGGTGATAGACCCTTGCATAAAATTTACAATACCCACCTACACTCAGATCACTGTGGTGGAAATAAAATTTTGCATGAGCACTATCAAGCAAAAATCGCCATACCTGAAGCTGAATTTTATAAAGTGAATGATTGGGATTATGCAAAACTCAGCTTTCAAGCGACTGGTCAAAAATGTGATCGCTTTGAGGCGCATGAACTAGTTAAGCCTAATGATAAATTAATATTAGGTGATTTAGAGTGGATAGCGCTCGCAGCACCTGGGCATGATCCGCATTCACTGGTGTTGTATTGCGAAAAAGAAGGCTTATTAATTTCTGCTGATGCACTATGGGAAAAAGGTTTCGGTGTTATTTTTCCAGAATTGGATGGACGACCAGGCTTTGATGAAACGCGCGCCACATTAGATTTAATTTCTGATTTGGATGTGCGTTTGGTTATACCAGGTCATGGCTCACCATTTACCGATATAAAAAAATCTTTAGAGATAGCGTATTCGCGCATCGCTTATTTACAAGACAGGCCAGTACGAAATGCTGAAAATGCAGTAAAAGTTTTATTAAAATTTTTACTGTTAGAGCGCAATGAAATTAAGTTAGTCGATGTGCCCAAGTTATTACACGAGATACCCTTGGTGGATGTGGCAAATAAATATCACTTAAGATTTGGTGTGATTTATTTAGGCTATTGGGCTGTAAAACAATTACAGCGAGCCGGCGCAGCGGAAGTGCGCGATATGATGTTAGTCAATGCAGGATAAATATCATCATTCAAGTTTGGTTATGACGCCGCACTTGAATGATGATGTTGATTGAATTAGTACGGTGTTGCCATCACTCGAGTGCGAGCAGCATGATATTCCGCTTTCAGACGTGTTACAACTTCTGCCACAGTTGGGACATCATGCATCAATCCTACACCTTGACCTGCACCCCAAATATCACGCCAAGCTTTCGCGCCACTATTGCTCGCAAAATTCATATGCGTTTTATCTGCCTCTGGCAAATTATCAGGATC
>CANGLD010000151.1 GCA_947454475.1 Oxalobacteraceae bacterium | reverse complement strand
GCTGATTTTTTACGCAACGATATCAGCCCCGCATCTTATCTACATGAATTAAAGGCAGATGCTAAGCATTACGCAGGATTTAATCTCATCATTGGTGATAGTAAAGAATTGTATTGGTTTTCAAATGAAACACTGCAAGCACAAATCCTGCAACCTGGCGTGTTTGGATTATCAAATGGCTCACTTGATACGCCTTGGCCTAAAGTCAATCTAGCTAAAACGCAATTTGAAAAATTAATGCAGCAGTCTGCCCCTGATCAAGCATATTTTGAACTACTGGCAGATACCACACCAACGCCGGATCATTCACTGCCACAGACCGGTGTTAGTCTGGAATGGGAGCGGTTACTTTCTTCTATTTTTATTCAGTCTGAAGACTATGGCACACGTGTTTCGAGTTTAATCAAGTGCCATGTAGATGGTACTGCACACTTAACTGAGCGTGTACTGCGCTAACAAGACTAGTTTATAAGCTTGCTCTAAGTGAGTCACGCATACTCGGTGTAAAAAAACTAAAGTGATTGCCACCCGAATGTTTGGCGACATACATGGCTTGATCTGCATTTTTCAATAAAGCACTAGCAGCTTCGCCATCATGCGGACAAAGCGTAATACCTACACTCCCCGATATCATGATCTCTTCATCTTTGATATGAAATGGCTTAGCTAAACTTTGTACGATTTCCTGTGCTAACACTTCTACATGAGGAATACGATTCACTTCAGTGAGTATGACTGTGAATTCATCTCCTCCTAATCGAGCAACAGTATCCGTACCTCGTACACAGTCATTAATACGGTGTGCTACTTCTGCTAGTAACAAATCACCAACACCATGTCCAAACAAATCATTGGTCTCTTTGAATTTATCTAAATCAATAAATAGCAAAGCGAGTGGTAAACCTGTTCGTTCTACTCGTTTGATTTCCAAATTCAGTCTGTCCGTGAATAAATCGCGATTAGGTAGTCCCGTTAATGAATCATAATTCGCACGTTTATGGCTTTTCTCTTCGAGTATTTTTCTTTCGGTGATATCCCGCGCTGTTCCTGTGATCACCTTCACGACTTCTTTGTCTGCCAACACAGGAACAAAAAAATATTCATAAATAGTTTCTTTATTGCCAGCATCTTGCCAACGCATTTCTCCTCGCGTGATTTTTTTTGTGTCGATAGATTCCATTAAATGCTGATTAATTTCGACTGAATCGGAAGTATTAAAATTGATAAAATTTTTACCTATAATTTGATCGAGCTCTTGCCCGACTAAATCAATAAATGCACGATTTGCAAAAATTAATTTCCCTTCTAAATCAAACATATAATTTAAATCTGGTGAGGAAGCATAGAGTGCATCAAATAATTGCGTTGTTCGTTCAGCTTCCTTAGAAAATTGTAGTACTGACTCTGTCAAAGCCTGATCAATCGCCGAGTTGAACTGCATAATTTCATTAGCTGATGGCTGTATGTCGATGAGTAATTTTTCATTATGCTTGGTCCAGAGTTGTAAAACACTAGCTCGTAATGCACGAAATTCTGAAAGTGTGTCACTCACACTAAATCCTTGAAAGATGCGTGTAATACCATGCAGCATAGCCTCGGTTGTGTCTATGATTTCTTCTACAGGGACTTCTGTTTTTTGGTTTCCATTGGCAGCTAGTTCTAAGTCATCAGCAATGGTTCTAAGGATGCCGATAGCATGATCGCGCAACTCCATTTTATCCATGCGTTTACCACTGGGTATATCCCGAGCAAATTGCTCCCAATTTTCCAGTATGGTTTCAATATTTGAGCGTATAAAATCCGCAAGACTCATGGGGTTGGTCCAATTAACATAAAGATCAAAAATAAATGACGCGAAGTCATAGCCATCACATCTTACTAATCAACTCCGGAAGCATAGCGAAGCGAGAATCAAATTGCACCTTGTTGCCTTTGATTTGCGACAAATGAAAACAAACTGAGAAGAGAAACAGTTCTTCTGAATGAAGAACGGAAGGAAAATTGCAGTTACTCTAGGAAGCTAAGTCACATCGCATCAGAATATGAGCAATGCCAGCTTCCATAAATTCTAATCCTTCAGATTGGAAGCCATGCAGTGCATAGAAGCCTTGCGCACTGACTTGCGCATGCAAAACGAGTGCAGTATGACCTAAGCGTTTTGCTTCATTTAGCAGAGAGGTCAATAAAAATCGGCCTATACCTAACCCGCGTAAAGCTTTTTGAACAGCCATTCTGCCTATATGCCCATCAGGTAATAGTCTGCCTGTCGCAATAGGTTGATTATCTTCACCGTAAACAACTGCATGAATACTGACTTCATCAGATTCATCCCATTCCAATTCTATGGGAACGCCCTGCTCAATAACAAACACTTCCGTGCGTAAGCGTTGTGCATCATCACGTACGCTTTCCCAATCGCCGATGACGATACGCCAACTCATGTTTGTATAGCAGAGTTGACTTCAAAAGCGACTAAGGTTGAGCGCCAAGCTGCTGGAACAGGTTCACTTTTACGTATGCGACTATCAGCGTGTACATACATCATTTCACCTGAAACGAGTAATTGATCACCTGAATAAATTTCTAAACAAAAACGCATAGAACTACGTCCTAATTCTGCGCATCGCACACCAATTAATAAAACATCATCAAAACGTGCAGGTGCGTGATATTCAATGATAGCTTTACGCGCAAACAGTTCTAAGCCTGCTTCTGATTGAGCAATCACATCAGGTAAACCAGTAGCACGCCAGTATTCTGTGAAAGCCACATCAAAATAATTGAGATAATTTCCATTAAATACGATAGCCTGCATATCAACTTCAGACCAACGTACGCGCAATTCATGGAAAAAAGAAAAATCAGATTGAGCCATTACAGTCTCTATGTTTATTCAGCTAAGAATCGACGAATTGTTTGATTGACGCGATCAGGATGTTCATGCACTAACCAGTGCGATGCATCTGACCATCGTTCTATTTGTAGATCGGCTATGAATTTTTCTAAACCGTCTATGAGTACCGGCAGTAAAGCGCGATCACGTTCACCCCAAATGACTCGTACTGGCAACTTGCAATGTAAATCTTCAGGATTCAAAACTAATTTTGCAGCACCTGGATTATCTTTAGTGGCAGGATGCATAGGTGAGGCTCGATAGTAATTCACGCCGCCTGTCAGTCCCTTAGACCAACATGCATGATATTCCTTACGTAAAGTGTCGTTAAACCATGCGGGATGTGGATCACTCATACCGACAAAGAGTTTTTCCATCAATGAGAAATCATCTTTGGCTAAGGCTTGTTCTGAGCCTGTCGCACGTAACCAATTCATATATTCACTGGCTTCTTTTTGCGCTTGATCATGCACTAAGGCTTGCGCAAACAAATAGGGATGAGGCGAATTCAATATGATGAGTTTACTGAATAACTCTGGTTGAGCAATTGCCATATTCCATGCAACCGCTCCACCCCAATCATGTGCGACTAGTACGCACTGCTTATATCCCAGGTGCTCGATGAAACTTTGTATATCCTGCGCAATGAAGCGTGGCTTATAAGAGGCAGCATCTGCTGGCATATCCGATAAATTAAAGCCGCGCAAATCAGGTGCAACTGCAAAATAATCCTGACCAAATTCTTTAAGTTGCGCTTCCCAAGCAAACCAAAACTCAGGAAAACCATGTAAAAATAAAATCAAGGGTTTGGTTTTATCACCTGCGCTGGCATAGTGAAGTTTAATGCCATGTGGTAGTTGTGCAAATTGACCTGCTTGTATAGAGCTTGCCATCACGCTTGTCCCTTAATGCCAGCTTTAAGTTTTTCGCGTACATGTGGGGCAGCCGCATAAGGATCACCAGGATTTTTTCCTGTGATGATTTCTTCCATACGCGTTTGCACATTACCTAAAGCGGCAGGATGCGAATAAATATAAAACTGATTGTCTTTAATCGCAGCAAAGGTACGCTCTGCAACTTCCGATGCGCTGACTTTACCAGATGCCACTGCCTTATCAAGAACGACTTGTGACGCTAATTGACTCGCTGTTGGAGCAGCATTGTTTTTTACATCATCAGGTCTATGTATATGCGATTGGCTAATACCTGTTTGTACAAAATACGGGCACAACACTGAGGCACCTATAGGTGCATCGACTAAACTTAAATCATGATAAAGACTCTCGGATAGCGACACCACAGCATGTTTAGAAACGTTATACACACCCATAGTCGGTGGATTTAACAAACCTGCCATGGAGGCTGTGTTAACAATATGGCCTTCGTAGTGTGGATCTTGTTTTGCACATTCCAACATCAGTGGTGTGAACACACGTACACCATGAATCACGCCCCACAGATTCACACCTAATACCCATTCCCAATCAGCTTGCGAACTTTCCCACACCAAGCCACCTGCCCCCACACCTGCATTATTAAACACGAGATGAATAGCACCGAAACGCTGCATCGTCGCTTGTGCCAGTGCTTCAACTTGTTCGCCTTTACGTACATCGCAAGTCATGGCTAATACTTGCATACCTTGTTGTTCAAGTTCTGTTGCAAAAGCGGTTAATGGTTCTTGCTGTACATCTGCTAACACTACATGCATACCTAGCTTAGTGGCGATAAGAGCAAATTCCCGACCAAAGCCACTAGCTGCTCCGGTGATAACTGCAACGCGGTTTTCAAAATTTTTCATAATTTTTAGATCAGCTTTACTAACTGCTTACCGAAATTTTTACCCCTTAACAAACCTAGAAATGCTTCAGGCGCTTTAGCTAAGCCATCTGCAATCGTTTCGCGATATTTAATTTTTCCGGTTGCAACCAGAGTGCCTGTTTCAGTTAAGCCTTGTGGCCATAATTCCATATGCTCGGAAACAATAAATCCTTGTAAAGTTAAACGCATCGATAATAAAACGCGCATGTTATGAATCGGCATAGGTTCGCCATCATAGCCAGAGATCAAACCACACAATGCAATCCGTCCAAATGGATTCATACGAGCTAGCACCGCATCCATCACAACACCGCCCACATTTTCAAATAAACCATCAATGCCATTTGGCGCAGCTGCTTTCACATCTTTATAAAGATTGCCGCCTTTGTAATCTATGCAGGCATCAAAACCGAGTTCATCCATCACATAGCTACATTTTTCTTTACCACCAGCGATACCAATCACACGACATCCGCGCGCTTTTGCTAACTGACCTACGACACCCCCGACAGCACCACTGGCAGCAGAGACAGCAATCGTGTCGCCTTCTTTAGGCTT
>CANGLD010000150.1 GCA_947454475.1 Oxalobacteraceae bacterium | reverse complement strand
TTTCAAAAAATGAGCACTGGGGAGACTTTTCAAGAGTCACTGTTTTTCAAGTCGCGAGATCATGTCCTGTCCTACACCTAGCGAAGCAGCCATATCCGCTTGTATTTGTTCAGCGGCTTTGCGCAAATCTTTAAGAGTTGCCAATTCCAAGGTGCGTTGTTCAATCTTTTTTCTTCGCGCAGCTGTAAGTGCCTTCATGATTTCATCAAGTTTTTTTGCCATGTTTCGCTTTCTTTACTTTCGTAGTTTTAAGTATGGCTAGGTGTTCGTCTTAAGGTTGTTTGATTTTAGATCCTGTGGTTCAAAACAAAATTATGACGCAGTAATGTAAAGCTGAATCACTATGCGCACTACTCGAGCTACTGCCGTGGCTTAATGACATTGTTGACACAGTTGAAGAATATTTTATCGAGTTGATTTTGAAATATTGTTCTGTAAGCTTGATCAAGCTGTTTTAGGATGGTGCGTGTATATCTATTTGGATGAATCAGGTGACTTAGGCTTTGATTTTAGTAAGGCTAAAACCTCACGTTATTTTGTAATCACGCTTTTAGTTTGTTGCAGCAAGCAAGTGCAGGATGGTTTTAAAACCGCTGTCAATCGCACACTTAAAAACAAACTTAATCATAAGAAAATAAAAAAGTGTGAAGTGATTGAGCTCAAAGGCAGCCAAACCACACTAGCAATCAAACAATACTTTACAAGACACCTACCTCTAGCTGGCTGGAATATTTATAGTGTGACTTTAAACAAAGTGCGAACGCAAGAGCATTTGCGCACCCGAACAGGTAAGAAAAAACTTTACAACTTTTTAGCACATTTTATTTTAGAAAAAGTTAATTTTCCTAAGGATGTATCGGTAGTAAGCCTGATTGTTGATCGATGTAAAAATAAAGAAGAGATTAAAGACTTTAATAAATACATGGCTAATCAGCTAGAGGCATTGCTTCCTTTAGATGCGCTATTACGAATTGACCATTTGTCTTCTGAAGAAAATGCAGGTTTGCAGGCAGTTGATCTGTTTTGCTGGGGAATTGCCCGTAAATATAATCTCAACGAAACGGACTGGTTTGATTGTTATCGCGACAAGATTATATTTGACATGATTTATTTGCCTTAACAGAAATAGCAGGCAAAAAAAATGACGGCCCCTATTGCGCTCAAGTCCCTAGGCTTATGCCAACCGATGGAAGGAAACACCTAAGGAACGCAACAGGATTTACCCGTCAATGACGATTATAGAGATTTTTTTTTTATAGACAAGCACACCCAACATATAGTTGTGGTGTAAACAATTTTAAAAATTCAAAAAAGTCATGATTGGCTTTTTCAAGTGGCCGTTAAGTGCCCTAAGTGCCGCAATTAAAGCCAATACTAGACAATTGGTCACAAGCTAAGTCATTGATTTTGAACGTCATTGACTGTGTGTGATGGTCGGGGCAACGAATTGCGACCTAAGTGCATGAGCCATAGAGAGTGATTTGCTTCGTAAATTGCAAGCGAAATAAACTCAATGCATTACGGATCGTTGCTGTAAGAGTTCGGCAAACGCTGCTGCTGGCAATGCCTCGGAATACAGAAACCCTTGTGCATAATCGCAATCTTTGCTGATCAGCCACTCTTTTTGATCTAAGTTTTCTACGCCCTCAGCGATGACGGCCATACCTAGTTCATGCGCTAACACAATGATTGCACTGGCAACTGCATGGTGAGTAGGATTGGCGATTAAGTCCTGAATAAATACGCGATCAATCTTGAGATAATCAACTTCAAAATGCGTTAAGTAAGACAGAGCCGAATAGCCAGTGCCAAAATCATCCAATGCAATTTGTACCCCGCGCTTCCTCAGCGAGGCGATTCTATGCAATATTTGCGGTGAAGACTGAAGGAGCACAGACTCCGTGATCTCAATGGCAAGGCTGTTCGGTGCAATCTCATCAGGCAAACCCATTTGCCAGGCCGCGTGTGTCGACTCCAAAAAAGTCAGCGCAGACTTATTGACGCTAATTTGAAATGTACTTGATCCGCGCCATTGTAAAGAGCGTTGTGTTGCTTCGATCAATACGAGATTGTCGATGTCGGCAATCAGGCCAGCTTCTTCTGCCACAGTGATAAAAGAAATGGGCAACAGCATTCCCAACCGTGGATGGTTCCACCGCACCAGTGCTTCTGCTTTTTCGATTTGTCCTGTCTTCATGTTGAAAATTGGCTGGAAATACACAACGAATTCATGCGCGGTCAGTCCATGCCGAAGTTCAGCAATGAGTCGTATTCTCTCAGCGGTTTTCTGTTGCATCTCTTCAGAGAAAAATCGAGTGCGACTGCCCCCCGTATTTTTTGCGACGTACATAGCTTGATCGGCGCTGCGTATCATATCCTCTGGTGTGACTGCATCGCGTGGATGTAAGCTGATCCCGATACTGGCTGAAATCTGTACTTCTTTATTATTGAGCATAAACGGCTCTGCCAGTCGCTCCACGATTTTTTGCGCGATGTGCTGAGCATCTTGCGCATGTTCGATTTTGGTCAGAATGACAGTAAACTCATCACCGCCTATGCGCGCTACCGTGTCTTCAGCCCTTGTAGAGGCGCAGATACGATGTGCAACTTCTTGAAGCAGTTGATCGCCAGTGCCGTGTCCAAGAGCGTCATTGACTTCTTTAAAACGGTCGAGGTCAATAAACAGCAGGGCAACTGAAGTGTTGGTTCGTTTAGCATGCTGTACCTCATGCTCCAGTCTATCCTGAAATAAATGCCGGTTTGGTAGCTTAGTGAGGCTATCGAAATTGGCTTTTTTCCAGATTGCATTGTCGAATAGTTTTTTTTCTGTAATGTCTCTGGCTGTTCCGGTGATTGCTTGCACTTCTTTAACTTCATTAAACACGGGATTGAGTACATATTCATAAATACGCTTTTCACCTGTTTCAGGTCCGGTAGAAATTTCTGTCTGAACCGGTACTTTTGTGGCGATGACTAGATCGATTTCTTTTTCGAATTGTTGAGCGGATTGCAGTCCCAACTCAACTAAAGTTTTACCCAGCAATTGATCAGGTTGTTTCGCTACATACTCTGCCAGTGCACGATTGGCATACAGCAGCCTACCGTTTGGGTCTACTACGAAGGCATGCTCTGGGATTGTGGAAAGGATTTGATCCAGTAGCTGAATTTTTTTGTTTTGTTCTGCAGTGTAGGTAATGATTGATTGCGATAAGGACTGATCAATTGCTTCATTGAAGCGTGTCAGATCTTGAATGACCGAGGTTAAATGCGTATCGGAATTACGGCTCCATAGTCGTAGTACGGCTGCACGTAATGCCCGAAATTCTGACAGCACCTCGTGTGTTGACATTCCCTGCGTAAAGCGCATGACGCCGTGTTCACCCGAATTAAAATTGAGACCGGTCTGGCCTGCTTCCTTCTGCGTCTGATCGCCGAGTGACTTATTAAACTGTTCCTTTTTACTTTGCGGTCGGTCTAGATCTTTAATAATGGCATGCAGCACTTCACGCACGTGGTATTTCTGCTGTTCGAGGGATAAATACTTTAACGCTGGAATGGATAAGGCAAAATTCATCCACGTCTCTATGATTTCGTCCATCTTTGCTCGAATGAAATCAACAATCCGCATCACTTTGCCTCGCATTCAATGTGTATGTAAGACAAGCGTTGAGACGACTAAGTTGCAATCATTCGAGTCTTTTTATTATTGAAGAGATAATTACGCAAATCATCGAGGCTGCGCTGGTTAGAAAGTTAAGATGCAAACGCAGCCCACATCAAAATGCCCAAGCCAATACATAGCTTGTGGTGCTTTTTTTAAATACGTTTTGCAACTACATAGTAAAAAAATGGCTTTAGAGATTAAAGCTGATGCCATTAATAACTGATACTGCTAACAAGTAAGAGAAATATCTTAATTGGTAGGAGAAGTTAATGGAGAGTGGCAAAGTGAACAGGTGCTGAAGCTTAATTTCAGGATCAACTATGCTGAATTCGGCAAATTCGAGCCATGATTGGCTTTCTTAAGTGCCCGTTAAGTGCCCTAAGTGCCGCAATTAAAGCCAATCCAATACAATTGGTCAAAAGCTAAGCCATTGATTTTGAACGTCTTTGACTATGTGTGATGGTCGGGGCGGCGGGATTCGAACTCGCGACCCCTTGCACCCCATGCAAGTGCGCTACCAGGCTGCGCTACGCCCCGACGAGGCGCAAATTATATCAGAGGGGCTCTGCGATGAAAGGCGATCTCAGTCGTCTCGTGTTCAATGTAAGTGCCCACCTTGTTGCACACTGTCTTCTGGCATTTCAGCATGTACCATTTCTTCTGCTTGATCGCAAAACAAAGGAGCACCACAGTCATCACAACATTCAGGTGGAAACAGCATGTCAGGTTTAGTGATGTGCGTAATACCGGATTCACGCAATAAGATAACGATTTGCTGCAAGGGCGAGACGGTACTTTTATTGCTAGCTTGATTGGCGCTGAGGTGTGCATCTTCATCGCCACTTTCTTCATCATACAGTGGCCAAATCACGCCATAAAACACATCGGGATTATTCACAACGCTAAAACTTACGCGGTATTCATCAATCTGTAATTCATGATTGTCATCACCCACTGCAGCCACTACAGCGGCAAGTTGAGCTGCATCGATATTCAATGCGTGTGTTAAATAATGTACAGCTGCGCGAAGTGAAACAGGACGTATCATTTTGTCTGCATTTCTACAGGCGACGAAATACGCTTCTGGTAACAGTAGTTCTATACCACAGCCAGGCAATAATTTTTGTGCAACCGGCGTTGCATGCACTTGCCATTGCGTGAGTGCAGCTTGGGTATTAGATTGAAGATTGCTATTGTTATTCTCTTCTTGCCAACGTAGCAGTGGCTTTTTGTGTTCTGCTGTAACGACAAAAAGTATTTGCCTCGTATCGGCAAGAAATGGAGCCGTATCCGGCATATCAATCGGCATTTGTAAAATAGATTGAGATACAGATGCTAGTGCCATGCGACGTGTGAGTAGATAAGTTTCGCAATAATTACGCGGTAGCTGATCGATAGAAAATAAATGCGGCGCAATCGCTATTTGTACATCACTGGCCAAGATATGTGTATGCAAATGCGTAGTGAGCGATTCTAAGATGTCTTTTTGTATAGGTCCAGATGCAATCGTAAAGCGTGTCCAGGTCAATATAGGCATGGCGATTAGCAAGGCATCATAGTGTTTGCCGTTATGTTCTAGCATGCAGCTACAGCTCACAGCTTCTACGAT
>CANGLD010000149.1 GCA_947454475.1 Oxalobacteraceae bacterium | reverse complement strand
TCCACGCAATGGCTGCGCTGCCCCCTCTTCATCACCAATACCTGGCTCGTGCATAGTTTCTCCTCAGTCGTGGGTTGAACCCATCTTTTAAAACACGCAATCATAACCTCAGAGCCGCATTTACGACCATTCTGACTGGCTAAGATTTTTTGGCAGCCGTTATCCTACCCTTTACCGCACCAAATCCCACGCGATAACCCTTACCCTGACACCAGCCTCGCATCGTGACCTCATCACCATCCTCTAAAAAACTACGAGTGGTTTTCCCATCTTCCAGCAGCAAAGGCCTTTGCCCGTTCCAACTCAGCTCTAACAAGCTGCCATACGCATCGGGTGCACTGCCGCTTACCGTACCGGATGCCATCACATCGCCCACATTCACATTGCAACCAGAAACAGTGTGATGCGCAAGTTGCTGCGCCATACTCCAATACATAGTTTTGAAATTCGTTCGACTAATCGTGCTCGCTTGCGCTGCTGCAGGCGGCTGCAAGCTTACTTCGAGTGCAATATCCACACCCTGTGACCCACTTTGCTTTAAATAAGGCAAGGGTTCTGGTTCTTGTTTTGGACCTTCTACAAAAAATGGTGTTAATGCATCCATCGTCACGATCCAAGGCGAGATTGAAGTCGCAAATGTTTTTGCATTGAAGGGTCCCAAGGGTACATATTCCCATTGCTGTATATCGCGCGCACTCCAGTCATTCAATAACACCATACCAAACATAAAATCATGTGCATGTTCTATTTTTATAGGCTGACCCAATTGACTTTCAGCACCTACAATAAAGGCCATCTCTAATTCAAAATCGAGTTTGGCGCAGGCTGCATAACTCGGTGCCTCGGCAGTTGGTGCTTTCACTTGACCCATAGGTCTGCGTATCTCAGTCCCACTCACCACTACTGAACTAGCACGGCCGTTATAACCCACAGGCAGATGCAACCAGTTAGGTAACAAGGCATTCGCAGGATCACGAAACATCATGCCTACATTAGTTGCATGTTCACGTGAAGAATAAAAATCCGTATAACCACTCACTTGTATAGGCAAATGCATCTGTACCTCTTGCATAGGGATGAGTGCTTTGGCTCGCAAAGCTGCATCATCACGTAAGCGAGGATGATCTGCACGCAGTAACTCACTTATTTTTTTACGTGCTTCTTGCCAGACTGGCTTACCCAATGCGATAAAACTATTTAAGGTAGGTTGATTAAAGACAGTGTTCACTTGCACACGTAATAAGTCTGCAGCTTCAATCACAGCCAGATCTAAAACAAAATCCCCTATCGCCACACCCACCCGTTTGTTGGGATGCGCATGTGTGCTGAAAATACCAAATGGAAGATTTTGAATCGGAAAATCGGAATCCGCATCAACGGCTATGAATGATTGTAGTGAAGGATGATTAGGATGCATGCTTTTAGCCGTTCTCTAAGAAACTGAGTAAATAAAATCAACTTACTATTAATGCGAATCAGTTTTGAAATGTTTTTTTAATCCCTGCCAGCATTCACGATAATCTGATTGCAGTTGTGGTGAACTGAGTGCTGCTTGAGTTGGACGGATTAACCAGCGGCTCTCAAACATGAATGCCAGCGTTTTATCTAATTTATGTGGTGCGAGTTGTGCATGACTTGCTGTTTCAAACGTGCTCGCATCTGGTCCATGTCCACTCATGCAATTATGCAAACTACCACAACCTGGCAAAAATCCTTCTGCTTTTGCATCATAAACACCATGAATTAAACCCATGTATTCGCTCATGATATTGCGATGAAACCAAGGTGGACGGAAAGTATGTTCTGCCACCATCCAACGCGGAGGGAAAATAACAAAATCTACATTCGCTACACCTGCCGTATCGGAGGGTGAAGTGAGTACAGTAAAGATAGAAGGATCAGCATGATCAAAGCTCACTGTATTCATGACATTAAAACGAGCAAGATCAAATTTATAAGGAGTGTAATTACCATGCCAAGCAACTACGTCCAGTGGTGAATGACCCATCGCAGCAGACCAGAGTCGACCACCAAATTTAGCTATGAGCGTGAAGTCTCCTTCTTTATCTTCAAAGGCGGCAACTGGCGCAAGAAAATCACGCGGGTTTGCCAAACCATTTGAGCCTATAGGCCCTAACTCAGGCAAACGCAACATAGCACCATAGTTTTCACACACATAACCACGTGCTTCGTTCTCTAACAAATCCACAGCAAATCGCACACCGCGAGGAATCACAGCAATCTCACCAGGTGCTATGTGTAATACACCTAATTCAGTACGCAAACTCAAAGCACCTAACTGAGGAACGATGAGTAATTCACCATCAGCGTTATAAAAAAAACGATTGTGCATGGAAGTATTCGCTCCATACAAATGAATCGCAATCCCACTTTGACTATCTGCAGCACCATTCCCTGCCACGGTAAATAAGCCTTGTATAAAATCAGTAGGCTGGGTTGGAATAGGTCTAGGATTCCAGCGCAATTGATTCGGTGATACAGGCGTTGCATCAAAAGGTCCACTCGCTACATCGCCCATGGGGATTTCTTTAAATTCACCGTGAACTGCAGCAGGTCGTATGCGATAAGTCCACGTACGTCGATTTTCTGAACGTGGTGCAGTAAATGCATTACCAGAAATCTGTTCGGCGTATAACCCATGCGCTACTTGCTGCGGTGAATTTTGACCTTGCGGTAAAGACCCCTGTATCGCTTCCGTAGCAAATTCATTTCCAAATCCAGATTGATATTTCAGCGCACCAGCATGATGTGACATGACTTACCTCGCAATGAATAATTACAGATCAACCAACGCATCTGACATGGCAGTGCGTAAAATTGAGAGATCGCCTATATGATTGGCTAATAATAAAATTAAACGCGCATTCGCTTGATGACTTTGCTCTTCCGTTAAATCTTTATGCATGTCGATTAAGGCTTCATAAAAATCATCAGGATTTGCGAAATTAGATTCTTTATTCAATGTATTCATCACCACTCCTATTGCGCAGTCGCAGTTCGCCAAGCTTGCTGAATAGACGACTCATCAAATGATCGCCAACGCGCAGCCACATGTTGGTCTGGTCGTATCAAATAGGTGGTATTTGCTTGCGCATCTAAACGCGTAGCTAGTAAACCCTGATGATCTTGCAAACAACGACTGCCATTGAGTGTTAATGTAGCGTTAGATACAAATAGACAATCCATATCAGGTAAAGATTGCATGGCTTTTTCTACTACCTCTGCAACCGATTGCTCATCTGTGAATACCAATAAAGAAAATTTTTCTCCACACTGAGGCAAGAACCATGTTTCTTGATCTTGCAAACGCACTGGCGCATCAACTAAAGGTGCTCCGGGAACCATAGTTCCTGCAAACTTATCTTGATCGGGTGTATTTAAAACAGATTGCGTATAAGTTGAAGGCAAGGATAAACGCCCACTATTGACTAAACGTCGCGCAAAAGGATGATGCTTAGATAAATCTAATACAGCATCGCGAAACAACTGACTAATTTTACTTTTAGGCGTAATGAAATCAGTTGAGCGCGTTGAGTTAAGAATGTTTTCATCGGCTGCAAACTCACGTTCATCACCATAAGTGCTTAATAATTTTTGAGGCGCTTGCCCCTTCAACACCATCGCTAATTTCCAGCACAGATTGTCTGCATCTTGCACACCGCTATTTGCACCACGCGCACCAAAGGGTGAAACACCATGTGCAGCATCTCCCGCAAATAACACGCGCCCATGTTGGAATTTGTCCATGCGCATACAAGCAAAGGTATACACACTCACCCACTCCAAGCTGAACTTTACATCTGCACCCAATAAAGCCTGAACACGAGGAATGACTTTCTCTGGTGTTTTTTCAATTTCAGGATCAGCATCCCAACCTAATTGAAAATCTATACGCCACACATCATCAGCTTCACGATGCAACAACACAGATTGATTCGGATGAAAAGGAGGATCAAACCAAAACCAACGCTCAGTTGGAAAATCGGCTTGCATTTTTACATCTGCAATCAGAAAACGATCACGAAATACACGACCTTTGCTTTCCAATCCCATTAAGTTACGCACACTACTACGCGAACCATCAGCGGCAATCACGTATTGCGCTGAAATCGCATACGACCCATCCGGTGTTTCTACTGTCAGCTTGGCACCTGATGTATTTTGCTCGAGTGCGACCACCTTACTTTTCCAACGTACATCCAGATGAGGATATTGCGCTGCGCATTCATACAAGTAACCTTCTACATAGTACTGCTGCAAATTCACGAAAGCGGGTCGCTGATGACCCTGCTCAGGCAATAAATTAAAGGTATAAACAGGATCCTCTTTAAAAAAGACTTTCCCTACATTCCACGCAATGCCTTTATTAACGACGCGCTCACCACAACCTAATCGATCAAAAATTTCTAACGTGCGTTTCGCAAAACATAAAGCACGTGATCCAACTGATAAACAATCATCATCATCAAGCAATACAACATGCACACCCTGACGTGCTAAATCTATCGCACAAGACAAACCCACAGGCCCTGCACCCACAACAATGACGGGATGCGTAGTCGCTGTGTTCTGTGTGATTTCTTGAGGCGTAACGTAATCAAACTTCAGGGTCTGATAATGTTTTGCGCTTGCTGCGGATGTTTGCATAGTGCGTTTAATCCTGAAGTGCAAACCACATTTCTTTATCGCGCTCTGCAGTCCATATACGTGGATGCTTAATCCCTTTTGCTTCGTCTACAGCACGCGTGACATCAAAAGGTAAACAATGTTCATAGATAAAGACATGGCCAAATTTACTATCCATTTTGCTACGCACATGTGCCATTGCACCTTTTAAATCCTTGCCTGCTGCGACTGCTTCACGCGCACTGGATAACAAGGTCGTGACGAAATCTTTGGTGTAGTCCAAACCCTTATGCACTTCAGCCGGATTCATTAATGCAGGACCACGTCCTGGCACTAATTTATCTGCTTGCATCGCACGTAACACTTCTAGGGTTGCAGGCCATTCTTCTAACTGTGCATCACCTGTATAGGCTGCTGCGTCGTATTCAACTAAGTCACCTGAGAATAAAACTTTTTGCGAAGGAATCCAGACGATGGTGTCGCCCTTGGTATGTCCCATACCCACATGCATGATGTTGACTTCGAGTGAACCCATGTACACCGTTAATGCTTTTTCAAATACCAAAGTAGGCCATGTCAGTCCCGGTACTGATTCCACACCGGCGAATAAGCGAGGAAAGCGATCAAT
>CANGLD010000148.1 GCA_947454475.1 Oxalobacteraceae bacterium | reverse complement strand
TCTTGCATCGCTGTTACTTGTTTGACGATGGTGTTGGTGCCACGTTCTAACAAAGCGGCATCTTCGCCTGCTAGTTTTGTATGCAACTTCATTTGCAAACGTTCTGCAGAGAGTTGTATAGGCGTTAAAGGATTTTTAATTTCATGCGCTAATCGACGTGCTACTTCAGACCATGCAACGAGACGCTGTCCAGAGATGAGATCTGAAATATCATCAAACACAACCACATGTCCAATGCCACTTCCAACTGGTAAGCGCGAGCCACGAGCAAGTAAAGAAATTTGTTCTACTGCGTCATGCGTATTTTCATGTAATGCAAAATCAATTTGTTGTTGCCAATGTTGATCTTCAGCTTCATGGTCACGCGCAGCTGTTTGTGCATTTTGTTCAGAGAAAGCTCGAATAATCGTATTTGTAAATGCAGACAAATGTGGCAATGAGGAAAATGCTTGTTCAAGAAACGGTGTTAAATCTGTATGCAAAATTCTGCTAGCTGAGGCATTAAATGTCACTAGTCGTAATTGATTATCTAAAACCATCACGCCCGCCGACATATTTGCCAATACAGATTCTAAATAAGCTTTCGCATCTTCTAGAGCTAAACGATTTCTTTCTACGGCATCTTGTGCTTCAGAGAGCTGACGCGTCATAGAGTTAAATGACTGAGTAAGCACACCCAGTTCATCCGAGCTAGCAACAATGGGTCGTGGAGAGAGATCGCCTTCTGCAACGGCTTTAGTACCTTCAGCAAGTAACAAGAGTGGCTTAGCAAGATCTGTTGCAAGAAAAAAAGCACTCGCCATTGCAGCAAAAATAGTCAAGAGCAAAGTGAGTGTTAAGGTCACTAAATAAAAACGCTTTAAACCAGATCGTGCTAAAGCGCGTTCTTGATATTCTCCATACGCAGAGCGTAATGCTTCCGCATTAGCTGCCAATTGTGCAGAAACGGGTTGTATGATTTGTAGATAGCGAGTTTGACTACGCAGTGTGAGTAAAGAACCATCGCCACGAATCGCAATCACCACACGTAAACGTAATGCAGATGTACGTTCTGCATTTTTATCATTGGAATCTGCTTCGCCTTCAATCGCGCCATAACCATCCGCACTTCGTGCTCGCACTAACATAGAAGGCGTAGGAAGATCGGGCAATAGATTCGTTAGATTCCCACTACTCGCGATTAAATTGCCATTACTTGTCACCACCAAAGCTTCACTTAATGAACTTGATTCTAAAAGCTTAGGCAATTGATTCATGATGGCTGCATCAGACATTTCTGAGAGCTCACTTGCAAGATTGCGTGATTTCGCTTTGAGATCTTGTAAAGAAGAGTCGAGTGCAGAGCGACCAAGATTTAATCCTGATTCCAAAGCCGATTCAACTTTAACGTTAAACCAAGATTCAATAGAACGCGATACAAACTGAACAGAAACTAAATAAATGACGCTGCCAGGTAAGATACCAATTAAAGCAAAAACCAAAACAAGTTTGCTCATTAAGCGTGAGCCAAACAAGCCTCTACGATAACGACCATATAAGCGCCACAATAAAAAACAAACTAAGCTAAACAAGGTGAGTGCAACGCTAATATTTGCACCGACTATCCAAGAATAGTATTCATCAAACAGCCACGTGTTTTCAGAAGCAGAGGCTAAAAGAAAAAGCAGAATACTCACAATCGCCGCAGCGACGAGTATGAGATAGCGAACGGTACGGGTCACTTGCCTTCTGCCTTGAAGCTAAATCGCGACCAATCAGAAGAGAGTTGCCAGTCACCACCACTAATCACACTAATTTGTATAGGCTTGGGTAACTGACTGGTATCAAGCGCCATGCGTAAAGCCACGGTATACATTTCACCGCGTTTTAAAGCGCCATTCTCCGCAATCACCCAACGACTAGGGCGACGTAGTAAGGCCATCACTTCTTCTAATTTTGCAAAATTGCGATGCAAGCTACCGTCTGTTGAAACACGATATTGCTTGGTTAAGACGTTATAAGAAATTCTTATCGAGCGCGAAGCAGTAATCGATTTTTCATCAAACCAGTACCAACGCGGCCGTGATACTTCGACTTGCGTCGTGAAATATAAAGGGACACCGCGCATTAACGCATCTTCTAAAGTCTGCGTTAATTCAAGAGCAAATTCTGCTTTTAGGCGATAGCCTTCCTCAGTCGACTCCAGACTAGACTGAATGACTTCTATGCCATCTCCGGCGCGCGCATGTGGCACTGGCGAGAGCAGCAGTAGAAAACAAAAACTAAGGAAAAATCGACGAATCACACAGAAAAACGGAGCCAGCCCGTAGGGAAAAGTTGATTGATAGTATCAAACTGAGGGCTTTTGGAATAGCGCGTAAAACAATCCATCCTGATCACGCTCAGCTTCGGCGAGTGGGAGTAACTGACCAGGCGCGGTGAGTCGAATCGCGCCATGTTTTTCCTCAAATGACTGCGCTTGGTGCGCCGACTCCTCAGGCCAGAGAGAGCAAGTAACAAATAATAATTTGCCCTCAGGTTTCAGCATCTGCCATAAATTATCGAGTATACGAGCCGAGAGGCGTGCCAGTTGACGGCTGTCCTCAGGTCTACGCAACCATCTTATATCGGGATGACGGCGCACTATACCCGAGGCTGTGCAAGGTACATCAGCCAGTATGCGATCAAAAGGCTGACCATCCCACCAGAGCTGATTGCTGGCATCGCCTGCCAAGAGCTGAGCTTGTAGTTGTAAGCGCGTGAGATTTTCTTGTATGCGATGTAAGCGGTTCGCATCATGATCTAAGGCGAGCAATTGGATATCTGCACACTCTAATAAATGTCCTGTTTTGCCACCAGGTGCTGCGCAGGCATCAAGTACACGCATGCCATCGGCGATATCTAAGAGCGGAGCGGCAAGTTGAGCAGCGGCGTCTTGTACAGAAATCAAGCCTTCTAAAAATCCGGGGATGCGCGCAACAGGGAGAGCTTGTTGTATTCGTATTGCGTGCGGCCCGACTTGCGTTGCATCCATCGCCTGCTCTTGTAATAACTGTAGATACGCTTGCGTACTTATTTTGCGGCGATTCACGCGCAGTGTTAAGGGAGGAGGCTGATTGCCAGCTGCAAGTATGTTTTCCCAGTCATGCGGCCAATCGCGTCGAGATTGTTTAATCCACCAATCAGGATAATTCCAGTGTGAAGATAAATGACGACTTAAATCTTTGAGTAAGCTTTCACGCTCTCTTAAAAAACGACGTAGTACGGCATTCACTACCCCTTTTGCTTTTGCAAGTTCTCGGTCTTCACTCGCAGCAGAAACAGCCTGATCGACTATGGTGTGGGTTGCGTAAATAGGTTTAGCATCGGAGAGCAAAGTCAGTGCGCAACACAACAAAGTTTTTAATTTTGCTTGTTGTGGAGGCTGAGGCATGAGGGCAGCAAGACATTGTTGTGCTGCACCCCAATTACGCATACTGCGATATGACAAATCTTGTATAGCGCCACGCGTTTGCGGTGATGCACGATGCGATTCAAAAACCTGTGCGAGTGCACGTGGCAATGCCATGCCTTCTTCTACGAGCACTAATGCGCTCGCAGCACCAGAGAACGCTAGCGCAAGTGTGGCGGAGGGAGAGTTAACTGACAAAAGAAATTAACAGAATTAAGCGAGGCTATGCGATAACCAGTGTTTTACGTCTGCAAAAACAGCATCCGCATCCGCAGGGAGTTCGTTGAAAATTTCATGATACAACTGTGCGTAACGATGCTTAGTGCCTATTTTCCCCGACAAGTGCGAGAAAAATTCATCACTACCACGTGCATCCACTAAATGATCTTGTCCTGCAAAAACCAACAATACAGGGACATCAATTTGACCAGCATCTCTTTGTACTATCTCTATAGATGACAGCATGTTATTTAATAAGCGAGATGTAATTTTATTGTGTACTAATTTATCTTCGCTATAAGCTTCTTCGACTCTTCTATCATGTGAAAGATAATGACGTTTTAACCCATTAGGCACGCCTAGTCCCGGTGCTATAGCACTCAATGTTTTTAATAATATTTTTTGTGATCCCGTCAAAGGCAATGCAAGAGCGGGAGAGGAAAGAATTAATCCACTTAAAGGCATGCGCTTAGTTACAGCAAAATGCGCTGCAAACAAGCCCCCCATGCTATGGCCTAACAGTATGGGTTTTTCTGTCAGAGATAGACCGGTATTAATCCAATCTTCCATTACTAAGGCAGCGTCGTTAATAAAAGTATCCGGCTCAGGAATATCACCGCGTGATCCTGAAGATAATCCGTGACCACGCTGATCATAAATACGAACGGCATAACCTAGTTTGCAAAAAAAATCAGCGACATGGAGATAGCGTCCGCTATGTTCGCCTAGTCCGTGCATAATCATGACGCCGGATCGACCTGGGTGTATAGGCTGAAAATCGCGCACATGTAAAGTGCCGCCATTTGAAATGTTTAAGGTGGATTCAATCATCGTAGAAGTATTCATAGCACTCATCATACTCCCCACATAATAAAGGCATGATCTCTTTTTGCGGCACGCATCATTTCTAGTAAAGGAAAAGCGCGGACTGCAAAGCTCACTGATTGCATAGTTTGATGATGATCTTGTTGATTGTCATCGTCATCTTGCTGAACACCGTGTGTAATTTTTTGTCTTGCGATCTCTGCATCTAATTTTAATATCGCATCAGGCATTTCTTCTGCTGATATCACGCCTCTATCGACGAGTTTGCCTAATAAATTCAACATAGGTTGAGCATGTTGTTGATACATAAGTACATCAGCAGCAGCTTTGGATTTGAAAGTGATTAGCATAGGTTTAAAATAAAATAGTAGCTCAGACTAGGCCAAGAGCAAAACAGTGCAGCTTAAGTTGAACGAGGTTCAGCTCGACTTTTGATAAAAATAATCAGTGCTGCTAATTGTAGGAGCACATATAAACTCCAGCTTATTCGCATTGCATCCGATTGTGACCAGCCATGTGTCATAAATATATCAATGAGTAATCCTATACCCCATTGAATAGAAAAGGCGCCAATAAATAAAGTTAAGTTAAATGCACTATTTGCTCGTCCCGCTTGTTGTGGGGGAAAAGCAAGACTGACTTGCATTTGCGCTAAGGTGGTGACCGTCACTAGTATCGCGAATGGTACCCATAGTATCCAACTCCAGCTTGTTATGTAGAGCACCATGAGTGCTTGTACTAGTACTGCGCCAGATAATCCTACCGATACAGCGCGAAGTACGGGTATGCCTGGTTTGTCATTGAATGAGACATAGCGCGGTGCCCACCAAGATAAAACTAAGTAAGAAAGCAGTAGCGTGAAATTAAATAAGAATAATACTTGCGAAGTTTGCTCTATC
>CANGLD010000147.1 GCA_947454475.1 Oxalobacteraceae bacterium | reverse complement strand
TAAAGGCTAAACATAGCAGGTGGTGCGACGCACAAATATAAAGTGTCATTGCATTGTTTTAGTTAAAAAATAACACCTCGCTAAATAAAACATCCACACTCAGTTTCGAGTAAACTACCAAAAATAAGTAACTGATACCCAAAAAGCGATAAGCCTTTTGAGAAGTCATGATGCAAAAACACTCTCTGCAAGCTAACAACATCCTGCAATAAGAAAAATAAATCACAGTATGTTCTCTCTCACTTCGATTTCCGCTATTGCTTGCTCCGCTGCTTTGTATCTAGCATTTTTTGTATTGAATGATGCATTTTTCTCTGGACTGGAATTTGACATCGGTGTGAACTGGATATTCTTACCTGCAGGACTACGTCTACTCTGCACACTTTTATTTGGATTAGAAGGCGCACTAGGCTTGTTCATTGCAGGACTTATCATTATCCAATTTTATTTCCCTACTTTTGATTTGATCACAGGCATAGGCGCTGCTTTCATCACTGCAGGTGCACCTTATTTAGTCTACCGACAAGCCATCTCTAGGGGCTTATCTCCCTCATTAGAAAAACTCACACCTAAAACACTAGGCATACTGATATTGATTTACGCAATTACCAGTCCACTATTACATCAGTTGTGGTTTGCACTCAGAGGTTTTTCTCCCGATTCTTTGTCTGCATTTTTTGCTATGTTTGTCGGCGATCTCTTAGGCACATTAATTATTGTCTACACCATTAAATTACTACTCGCACTCATAAGAATGAAGCAATCAGAACGCATTTAATTCAGTGCACTCATCTCACCTCTAGCACAGCTTCCTCACTACTCGACTTACTCCTATAGATTCCAGTACTGCAATCGAAAACAGTACAATGCGATCTGGTGATTCAATGCATTCATTGAGTAAGTTAATATCGTTTTAACACTACCTAAAACATGAACCAAATTGGTGCATGATCTTTGACGGCATACAACTTACAAGAATCTCTCTCAGTGTGAAATGGATAGTGCTTCATGAAACAACATGCGCAAGAACGGTTGATGCATCAGACGCATGGCGCAGAAAGTCAGGTTCGTGATCACCTGTTAGCTACACTCGATCTAGGATTCGCAAGAGATCAAGACACCACACGTTTAATCAAGCGCGAACATTACGGACCGCTGCGTGTGCAAAAAGCACTCTATCCAGAAAATCCCAGCATCTGTCATGCGATTTTGATTCATCCACCCGGTGGTGTAGTCGGTGGTGATGAGTTACGCATACAAGCACAAGTCGCTGAAGATGCACATGCTTTTCTCACTACACCTGGAGCTGCGAAATGGTATCGCTCGAATGGTCATGTTTCACAACAAGTACTTAAACTACAAGCAGAAAAAAATAGTGTAATTGAGTGGATGCCGCAAGAAACCATTCTATTTAACGAAGCTGATGTCAAACTACACAGCGACATTACACTTGCAGAGCATGCCAACTACATAGGTTGTGAAATTTTATGCTTTGGACGTACTGCATCTGGCGAACAATTTACAAATGGCAGATTGCGTCAACGACTTTCTATCGTTCGCGATAAAAAATTAATCTGGCATGAACAAGGCTGTTTAATCGGTGGCAGTAAAGCTATGCACAGCCCACTCGGTTTAGCAGGCTATAGTGTTTGCGCTAATCTTATTGCAGTCGGCGCTACAACTTCTGCTGAATTAATCAACTCCGTGCGTGAGGCTATGCACACTTGTGCTGGTGATTCTGGTAAGTGGGGAGTGACGCAAATGAAATCTGTCATCTCTGCACGCTATCTGGGAAATTCCAGTGAAGTTGCCAGAGCCGTGATGCTCGCAGCTTGGAAAATTGTGAGACCTGCAGTCTGTGGTCATCCCGCTTCCGTACTACGCATTTGGAATACTTAAATATTGACATTACTCGAGGAAAAACATGGAACTCACGCCTAGAGAAAAAGATAAATTGCTTATCTTCACTGCAGCCTTATTAGCAGAACGACGTCGTGCTCGCGGACTGAAATTAAATTATCCCGAAGCTGTTGCATTCATTACTGCTGCCATCATGGAAGGCGCACGTGATGGCAAGACAGTGGCTGAATTGATGTCAGAGGGCACACGCTTATTGAGTCGTGCTGATGTCATGGAAGGTATACCTGAAATGATTCCCGATATACAGGTAGAAGCGACTTTTCCAGATGGTACTAAGCTCGTCACCGTACACCATCCTATTCCCTGAACATCAAACACTTTGCGGAGAAAATTATGATTCCAGGTGAAATGCTTATCGAGCCAGGTGAGATCACACTGAATGCTGGCCGTCCTACTAGTCAACTCAAGGTTGCGAATACGGGTGACCGTCCTATACAAATTGGATCGCACTTTCATTTTTTTGAAGTCAATCCTGCGCTTGCGTTTGATCGCAAGATTGCCTATGGCATGCGATTAAATATCGCTGCAGGTACAGCAGTACGTTTTGAACCAGGACAAGAACGCACCATAGAACTGGTCGCATTAGCAGGCGATCGTAAAGTGTATGGCTTTAATGCCAAGGTCATGGGCAAATTAAAAGAGGTAAAAAAATGAGCACCATCTCACGCACAGCCTATGCAGAAATGTTCGGACCTACTACAGGCGATCGTATCCGTTTAGCTGATACAGAACTATTTATAGAAATAGAAAAAGATCACACCATCTATGGCGAAGAAGTGAAGTTTGGTGGTGGTAAAGTCATACGTGATGGCATGGGTCAATCTCAACGCGCACATAAAGATGTGATGGATACCGTGATTACGAATGCAGTGATTTTAGATCACTGGGGTATCGTAAAAGCAGATATAGGTATTAAAGAAGGACGTATCGCAGCAATTGGTAAAGCCGGCAATCCAGATATTCAATCTGGTATCACGATGGCGATAGGCGGTGCCACTGAAATTATTGCAGGTGAAGGCATGATAGTGACTGCGGGTGGGATTGATACGCACATACACTTTATCTGCCCTCAACAAATAGAAGAAGCACTTATGTCTGGTGTGACCACCATGATAGGCGGTGGTACTGGTCCTGCTGTAGGCACTGCTGCTACTACTTGCACTCCTGGCCCTTGGCATATTCATTCCATGCTTTCTGCTGCAGATGCCTTTCCTATGAATCTAGGTTTTTTAGGTAAAGGTAATGTGAGTCTGCCCTTACCTTTAGAAGAACAAATTCGTGCTGGTGCAATTGGACTCAAGTTACATGAAGACTGGGGTACGACACCAGCAGCTATCGATAATTGTTTATCTGTTGCTGAAAAAATGGATGTGCAAGTTGCGATTCATACTGACACATTAAATGAAGCGGGCTTTTTAGAACACACACTCGCTGCGTTTAAAGATCGCACCATACATACATTTCACACAGAAGGTGCAGGTGGTGGTCATGCACCTGACATTATTGCTGCGATTGGTCAAAGCAATGTCTTGCCTTCTTCTACCAACCCCACCCGTCCTTATACGGTGAATACCTTAGATGAGCATTTAGATATGCTCATGGTTTGTCATCATCTTGATCCAGCCATCACTGAAGATATTGCTTTTGCTGAATCACGCATACGTCGCGAGACAATTGCAGCAGAAGATATTTTGCATGATCTGGGTGCGATTTCTATGATGTCCTCTGATTCACAGGCCATGGGACGTGTAGGCGAAGTTGTGATGCGCACATGGCAAACTGCACATAAGATGAAAGTACAACGTGGCTCTTTAAAACAAGACTGCAGTCGCAATGATAATTTCCGTGCTAAACGCTACATCGCAAAATACACCATTAATCCAGCGATTACGCATGGTGTTTCTCACATGGTGGGTTCGATAGAAAAAAATAAAATTGCTGACTTAGTTTTATGGAAGCCTGCGTTTTTTGGCGTTAAGCCTTCTATGATTTTAAAGAGTGGCATGATCGCAGCTGCTCAAATGGGAGATCCGAATGCTTCTATACCTACACCACAACCCGTACACACGCGTTTGATGTTTGGCGCATACGGTGGCGGCTTAAAAACTTCTTTTACGTTTTTATCTCAAGCAGCAATCGATGCAGGTGTACATCAAACCTTAAAACTGAATAAACCTGTCGCAGCAGTGAAAAATATGCGCAAGCTCAGAAAATCAGACATGATTCATAACGACTATGTCCCCACCATGGAAGTTGATTCTGAAACCTATGAAGTACGCGCCGATGGTGAATTATTAGTTTGTGAACCTGCTACGATTTTGCCTATGGCACAACGTTATTTTCTGTTTTAATTTTTTTAGCTTAGATCGTATGCTCACATTAAATACTAAAGTTGAACAAGCCACCAAAATCGATGGCGAGCTTCATTTACCTTATGATCAACGCGAAAAAAGTCGACTGCGCGCAAGCCTGACTACTGGTGAAGAAGTCGCAGTCTTTACTGTGCGCGGCACAGTACTGAGAAATGGCGACTTATTACAAGGTGATGATGGTCGCATTGTGAAAGTTACCGCCGCACCTGAGGCTAGCTATCGAGTGGATTGTGATGATGCACACACCTTATTACGTTGTGCTTTTCATTTAGGGAATCGTCACACACAAGCACAAATAGGCCATGAAAAGTCCAAAGGCTTTCTACGCATACGCAAAGATGCAGTATTAAAAGATATGCTGATTGGATTGGGTGCAAAAGTCACTGAAGAGCTAGCGCCTTTTGAGCCCGAATCGGGTGCTTATGGTGGAGGACATCACCATCATGACAGTCATCCACTTGCTCCTATACCTGTACGTCAAAAAATTCACAGGCCTAGCGACCCATCATGAATTTGCAAGCAAACGCCTTACTACGCTTACTCCAATTAGCTAGCCCTTCGTTGCCTGTTGGTGCTTATAGCTATTCCCAAGGCTTAGAGTCTGCGATTGAAAATGGCACGGTAAAAGATGAAGCCACTGCACATGCATGGATTATGCAAATGCTGGATGAAATCATTACACAATTTGAAGCACCATTGCTCTGGCGTTTATTACATGCTTTCGGACAAAAAGATTATGAGAGTGCAGAGTATTGGAGCAATGTCTTTATTGCTTCACGCGATAGTGCAGAATTTCGCGCAGAAATCATACAAATGGGTTATTCACTCAGCAAACTCATTATCGAATTAAAAATCTGTGATGAAGAGTGCCAAAAATTTATCGCATCACAAACCGACATTCCTTTTCTCACTGCCTATGCAGCAGCAGCTGTAGCATTTGATATAGAACCAGAAGCCGCACTACTCAGCATGTTGTTTTCATGGGCAGAAAACCAAGTTTTAGTTTGTGTTAAATCCGTACCATTAGGACAAGTGTCTGGGCAAAGATTATTACTCTCTCTACAAAATGTAATTGCATCATCCGCACAGCAAGCAAAAGAATTCGCAGATGATGCATT
>CANGLD010000146.1 GCA_947454475.1 Oxalobacteraceae bacterium | reverse complement strand
TGACAGCATTACTGACTGGTTCAGCACTGCAGGGTGCGCTCGTGATGCTGGCCTTTGGATTAGGTACCTTGCCATTGTTAGTGACTATGGGTTGGTTAAGTCAGTCATTACCTGTTTTTTTTAGAAAAGTGCAGGTAAGGTTGATGGCAGGTTTACTCGTATTGTTATTTGGCTTATTAGGTGTGGTGAGATTATTGACCGGCTTATCACATGGTTGGCTAGATGCCTTATGTCTGACGCCGGCGGGGATGTAATGACTCAGAGTCATCAAGATTGTTTTCATTGTGGTTTGCCTGTGCCTGCTGGTAGTCATTGGCAAGTAACGATAGACAATGCTCAGCATGACATGTGTTGTCCCGGTTGTCAGGCAGTGGCACAAACTATAGTCGACAACAATCTCACCAGTTATTACCGTGATCGTCTGAGTTTTTCTGATAAACCGGCTTCATTGATTCCTGATGCTTTGCGTTTATATGACACTCAGGAGCAGATTGCACAATTTGAAACCGATACAGAAGGCAAGTTACAAGGTACCTTTTCTATCGAAGGTATACGTTGTGGTGCTTGTGTATGGTTGATTGAAAAGCATCTCACCCAATTAGCGGGTGTGCAGGCAATTAATTTAAATTTATCGACTGAAAAACTCCATGTAGTGTGGGATGGTGAACAATGTAAACCCAGTGACATTGTTAAATCAGTGCGTGAACTAGGTTATGCAGCTTATCCGTTTGATCCATTGCGACATGGTGAGTTCTTACGCAAGAATGCGAAAACTTTATTTCGGCAACTCTTCATAGCCGGTCTATCTATGATGCAGGTGATGATGTATGCCGTACCTGTTTATCTGGCTGATGCAGACACCATGGATAAAGACATGGAAGGATTGATGCGATGGGCGAGTTTATTGTTAACACTTCCTGCTGTGCTGTATTCAGCCCAACCTTTTTTCAAAAGTGCTTGGTCTAATATAAAACTACGCGCACTTGGTATGGATGTGCCTGTTGCTCTCGGCATTGCGGCAGCATTCATAGGCAGTGTTTTTTCTACCGTGACGGGGCAGGGTGATGTGTATTTCGACTCAGTCACCATGTTTATTTTTTTATTGCTGTGTAGTCGTTATCTCGAATTAATTGCACGTCGACGTGCTGCATCGACTTTAGAAAACATGCAGCACACGCTGCCTTCTTCAGCTTGGTTATTGCAGGATTATCCAGAAAGTAGAGAGCCTCACTGTGTACCAGCTGCGCAATTAAGAGTTGGGCATGTGATTTTAATTAAGCCGGGTGAAGCTATTCCTGCTGATGGCGTCATAGTAGAAGGCAACACAAGTGTGGATTTATCTTTGCTCACGGGTGAGAGTCAGCCACAGAAAAAAATGTTGGGCGAGAGTTTGCCCGGTGGTGCTGTGAATGTGAGTCAAGCGATCTTGTTGCGAGTAGAAAAACTAGCTAAAGACAGTACCTTACATGCATTAATTCGTTTAATAGAACAAGCGGGTAGTGGTAAACCTAAGATTGCGCAATGGGCTGATCGTGTTGCTGCATGGTTTGTCTCTGCACTGTTGTTGTTTGCGTGTGCAGTGTTGATTTTTTGGGGATGGGTAGATCCTGTACGCGCTTGGCCAATTGCGATTGCAGTTTTAGTTGTGTCTTGTCCCTGTGCTTTGTCATTGGCTACACCTTCTGCATTAGCTGCAGCGACTGATGCGCTACTCAGGCAAGGCGTTTTAATTATGCAGCCCCATGTATTAGAAACATTATATCGTGCTACACATATTGTGTTTGATAAAACTGGCACACTCACCGAAGGTCAACCTAAGCTAGAAGACATTCGCTTAATGGGTGATAAAAATCGTGCTGAAGTTTTACAACTTGCAGCAGCATTAGAAGAAGGTAGTGCGCATCCAGTTGCTAGTATGTTGATACAAGCTGCGAAACAGAGTCAGGGAGAACCATCACTACTTATGCTTGAAGCTGTCGAGTCGTATGCAGGGCAAGGTCTAGCATGCAAAGTGGATGGTGTATTACACCGCATAGGTAACGCAAAATTTGTGGCAGAGATTGCTGGTGATTTACTGCCATCTGTTGAAGTAACAGATCAATTCAGCGCAGATCATGCTTGTGTTTATCTGGGCAATGCATCGGGATGGTTAGCACGCTTTACATTCAATGATACCTTGCGTTCTGATGCACAAGCAGTGATTCATTATTTTCAAGCGCATCATAAGACTGTGATTTTGCTATCCGGTGATGCTGAGAGCGTAGTGAAAAAAACAGCACGACAATTAGGCATTGCGATTGCACGTGGTGGTGTACTGCCAGCTGAAAAACTCGCCTATGTAAAAAATTTACAAGCACAAGGTGGAATTGTCACCATGGTGGGGGATGGTATTAATGATGCAGCCGTCTTACATGCTGCAGATGTGTCATTTGCGATGGGATCAGGTGCTGCCTTAGCGCAGTCGCATGCAGATGCTGTGTTGATGACGGTGAGACTATCCGCTTTGCGTGATGCTGCTGAAACAGCGGCGCAGACCATGCGCGTGATACGCCAAAACTTAAGCTGGGCTACGCTATACAATCTGGTTGCTATACCTGCAGCAGCGTGGGGCTTATTGAGTCCTTGGATGGCCGGTGTGGGTATGTCTATCAGTTCAGCTCTCGTCGTGGGTAATGCTTTACGTCTTGCTCATCTCACTCATAAGGTTTAGTGTCAGTCGATATGGAAGCGCTTTATTTCCTCATCCCTCTTAGCGTACTCATCGTATTTTTTGCGATATGGGTCTTTTTTAAAGCGTCTGATAGCGGGCAGTTTGATGATTTAGTTGGCCCTGGTTCTCGTATATTGCAGGATGACGATAGCGTGCAAGATAAGAATAATCAAAAAAATACTAATGAGTCACATTTATGACTGAAGAGCTATCTGGTTAAATTTGACTCAGGTCAAAGAATTTTGCCCTAATGAAACGTACTCTCCCTGCCATGATTGGTGTAAAAAAGGGGAGTTTTCGTGGATACAGCTCAAAGCTATAACTACAAGGTCGTTAAACAATTCGCTGTGGCGACAGTAGTCTGGGGTGTGGTTGGCATGCTAGTCGGCGTGATAATCGCAGCACAGTTGGCATGGCCAGCGCTTAATTTCGATATACCTTGGCTAACTTATGGTCGCCTACGTCCTTTGCACACAAATGCAGTGATTTTTGCATTTGGTGGTTGTGCATTATTTGCGACCTCGTATTACGTCGTACAGCGTACATGCCAAGTTCGACTATTCTCGGATACTCTCGCTTCCCTGACATTCTGGGGTTGGCAATTAGTGATCGTTGCGGCTGCGATTAGTCTGCCCCTTGGTTTCACTCAAGGTAAAGAATATGCAGAGTTGGAATGGCCTATCGATTTACTGATCGCAGTTGTATGGGTTTCTTATGCGGTAGTGTTCTTTGGCACACTACTCAAGCGTAAAACTTCCCACATCTATGTAGCGAACTGGTTCTTCGGCGCATTTATTCTAACGGTGGCGATTCTGCATATCGTTAACTCTGCAGCAATGCCTGCCACAATGACGAAATCTTATTCTGCTTACACAGGTGTGCAGGATGCGATGATTCAATGGTGGTATGGACATAATGCAGTTGGATTCTTTTTGACTGCGGGCTTTTTGGGCATGATGTATTACTTCATTCCTAAGCAAGCAGAAGCGCCTGTGTACTCGTATCGTTTATCGATTGTGCATTTCTGGGCTTTGATTTTTACTTATATGTGGGCAGGTCCACATCATTTGCATTACACCGCATTGCCAGATTGGGCGCAGTCAATTGGTATGGTGTTCTCGTTGATCTTATTAGCACCTAGCTGGGGCGGCATGATTAACGGCATCATGACCTTGTCTGGCGCATGGCATAAATTGCGTAGCGATCCTATTCTGAAATTCCTCATCGTTTCTTTATCTTTCTACGGTATGTCGACCTTTGAAGGTCCGATGATGTCGATTAAGACTGTCAATGCTTTATCGCATTACACCGATTGGACAGTGGGTCACGTACATTCCGGTGCCTTAGGTTGGGTAGGCTTTATTTCTATGGGCTCTATCTACTATCTGTTGCCACGCTTATCAGGCAAAACCTCGATGTGGAGTACCCGTTTAATTGAATGGCATTTCTGGGTTGCCACCATCGGTATCGTTTTATATATCGCTTCGATGTGGATCGCTGGTGTCATGCAAGGTTTAATGTGGCGCGCAGTGAATGCAGATGGCACATTAACTTACAGTTTTGTTGAAGGTGTGAAAGCAACCTATCCGTATTACGTGATTCGCGTAACCGGTGGTGGATTGTATTTAATCGGCATGTTGATGATGGCTTTCAATGCATTCAAAACAGTGAGTGGTGGTACGGCAGTACAAGCGCGTATTCCAACTTCAGCTGGCGCACACGCTTAAACCACAGAATTCAAAAAGGAGT
Source organism: Oxalobacteraceae bacterium (assembly GCA_947454475.1). Taxonomy (GTDB): domain Bacteria; phylum Pseudomonadota; class Gammaproteobacteria; order Burkholderiales; family Burkholderiaceae_D; genus Pernthalerella. Next base: position 988 of record CANGLD010000146.1, on the reverse strand, counting down.
CATCAATGCGTTTCACTCATGAATCAATCGAGAAAAAACCGTTGCTACTGATTGTGCTTGTTTTGTTAGTAGTCAGCGTAGGCGGCTTAGTAGAAATTTTGCCGTTGTTTTTTCAAAAATCCACGACTGAACCTGTCGCTGGCTTAACGGCTTATAGCCCTTTACGTTTAACCGGTCGTGACATTTATATACGCGAGGGATGCTACAACTGTCATTCGCAAATGATACGTCCGTTCAGAGCAGAGACTGAACGTTATGGTCATTACTCAGTAGCAGGTGAGTTTGTTTACGACCGTCCATTCCAGTGGGGTTCTAAGCGTACTGGTCCGGATTTAGCACGTGTAGGCGGTCGTTACAGTGATGATTGGCATCGTGCGCATTTAAATAATCCACGTGATCTCGTGCCTGAATCGAATATGCCTGGCTATCCATGGTTAGCAACAACAGCCCTAGATCCACAAGCTGTCGTACCTAAACTGCAAGCCTTAAAACGATTAGGTGATCCTTACACCGATGCAGATATTCAAGCTGCGCCTGCACAGTTACAAGGTAAAACTGAGCAAGATGCACTCATCGCTTATCTGCAAGGTATGGGCGTGCAAATTAAAGCGAGGAGATAAAGATGAATATGATCGAGGTAATCTCAGATGCACGCAGCCTGGTTACGGTGATTAGCATGCTGACTTTCATAGGCATTGTGTTGTGGGCCTACAGCGCTCGTCGACAAAACGATTTTGAAGAAGCAGCAATGCTGCCTTTTAATGAAGAAGATGATTTGAATAAAACTACGCAGGAGCCACGTCATGGCTGATTTCACAAGCGGATTTTGGAGTATTTATATTGCGGTACTGACCATAGTCGGTATCTTCGCCTGTGCATTTTTACTGTGGTCACAATCCACTGTGAAAATTAATCGTGGTGAAGATGGTAAGGCGATGACGACTGGTCATGAATGGGATGAGGGTTTAGAAGAAATGAATAACCCCAT
>CANGLD010000145.1 GCA_947454475.1 Oxalobacteraceae bacterium | reverse complement strand
GATGGCACTGTTTTATACGCAAACAATATGCGTGGCTATGGCAATTTGGTGATTATTGATCATGCAGATGGCGTTGTTTCAGCCTATGCCCATAACAAAACGATCATGGTCAAAGAGGGTCAATCTGTAACTAAGGGACAGCAAATCGCTGAGATGGGTAATACGGATAGCGATAACGTCAAACTGCATTTTGAAATGCGCCAGTTAGGTAAGCCGGTTGATCCTGCGACGCTGCTACCGGCTCGTTGAGCGCCAATTACTTACTCTGTTTGTACTTGTCAACTCTGTCTCATGACTTCTCTTCAATCTCAGCCCTTACAAGATCTGATTACTATCGAGTCCTTAGATATGGAAGGACGCGGTGTAGGCCATTTAGACAATGAAGATGGCACACCTGGCAAAGTTATTTTTGTGGAAGCTGCATTGCCTGGCGAAGTGGTGAGATTTAAATCCTTTCGCAAAAAATCTAAGTGGGAAGCTGCGCACATGACAGAGTTGTTGCGTGAGTCTTCACTCAGAGTCAAAGCGAAGTGTGCTTATTTCGGTGTGTGCGGAGGCTGCGCTATGCAGCATCTTGAAACTTCAGCCCAGGTCGCTGCTAAGCAGCGAGTGCTAGAAGATAACTTGCGCTTCATAGGTAAAGTGGAGGCTACAACTTTACTGCGTCCTATACATGGACCTAGCTGGGGTTATCGTTATCGGGCGCGACTCTCAGTGCGTTATGTCGTAAAAAAAAGCAGTGTCTTAATAGGATTTCATGAAAAGAAATCAGGCTTCATAGCGGATATGAAGTCTTGTGAGATTTTGCCACCTAGTGTGTCGGCTATGCTCATGCCCATGCGAGCAATGATAGCTGCACTTAGCATTCGTGATCAGTTGCCACAAATTGAATTGGCACTTGGTGATGGAGCAAATGGCAAAGTGATCGTGATGGTGCTTAGAGTGATGGCACCACCTAATGAAGAAGATAAAGCACTCTTGATGGCATTCGCAGATCAGTGGGGAGTGCAATGGTGGTTGCAATCTAAAGGACCGGATACGGCTGTGCCGTTTTACCCTAACAATAAGCCTTTGCATTACACCTTGCCTGAATTTGGCATAACGATGCCTTTTAAGCCGACTGACTTCACGCAAGTGAATCATCAAATCAATCGTGTGTTGGTATCACGTGCTTTACGTTTATTGGATGTGCAGCCTACAGATAGAGTGGCAGATTTATTTTGTGGCTTGGGTAATTTCACACTTCCTTTAGCAACACTAGCGCAGGAAGTGATAGGAATAGAAGGTAGCGACGCGCTCACTGAAAGAGCAATGGCGAATGCGCGGCATAATCAGTTAGAAGCTAAGACGCAATTTTTTAGTCGTAATTTATTTACATTCACATTAGAAGATTTGCGCGCGCTGAAAAAATTTGATCGCATGCTGATTGATCCGCCGCGTGAAGGTGCTATGGAAGTATGTCATGCCTTAGCAAGTCTCATGCAGCTAGATGCGCATGCATGTCCTAGTCGTATTGTGTATGTTTCTTGTAATCCGGCTACGCTAGCGCGTGATGCGGGCTTACTTGTCGCAGCGGGTTATGTGTTGTCACAAGCGGGTGTAATTAATATGTTTCCGCATACTGCTCACGTAGAATCGATTGCTGTCTTTGATCGAGCAAGTTGATGAATAAAAAAATGCCGGCTACTAGCCGGCATTTTTTTAGATCAAACAGCTTAGAGAAATTAATCTCGCTCGCCGCCTACTATACCCAGTATCGATAATAGATTCACAAACACGTTATATAAATCTAAGTAGATGGCAAGTGTGGCGGTTATGTAATTGGTTTCGCCGCCGTTGATGATGCGTTGTACATCAAACAAAATATAAGCAGAGAAAATCAAGACAGCAATCGCTGAAACGACTAATTGCAAAATGGTCAGTTGCAAAAAGATGTTTGCGACACTCGCCAAGAGCAAAACAATCACGCCCGCGAACAGCCAGCTCGACATGCCAGAGAAATCACGTTTGCTAGTTGTCGCTATCGTAGCCATGACTGCGAAGATGATGGCAGTGCCACCAAAAGCAGTCATCACCAGCGAGGCGCCATTCGAGAAATTCAAAATGCGTCCAATCAAACCGGACAGCATTAAGCCCATAAAGAAAGTAAAGCCGAGTAGCACGGCCACACCCGCAGCGGAATTCTTGGTTTTTTCTATCGCATAAAAGAAACCAAATGCGACAGCCATGAAAACCAGCATGCCAATAAATGGGCTGCCAGCAAAGAATGCAAAATTCATCTGCACACCCATCCAAGCGCCGAGCACGGTTGGAATCATAGACAGTGCCAATAACCAGTAGGTGTTGCGTAAAACGCGGTGTCTTACTGCAAGCGTATCAGCAGAAGTGTCATACACAGATGGAAAGGATTGGTTCATATAAGAGCCTCCATAAAGTTGCCAGAAACAATACTACCAGACTGGTAGTGTAATGCCAAAAACATAATAGATGTCTAAGACCAGCAATCGAAGTCTACCCCAAATCTGAGTCGACGTTGTCTAAGTCGTTTGCCGTATTACAGAGGGAAATTACAGGGGTTTCATGCTAAAATCTGAGGTTAATCAGAAATCTTCTGTGTTTTCCTATCCCCTTAATTTTATTGGAGTTTTTACAAATGGCAATCGAGCGCACCCTGTCGATTATTAAACCAGACGCTGTGGCGAAGAACGTCATTGGCCAGATCTATTCACGTTTTGAAGGCGCTGGCCTGAAAATCGTAGCAGCTCGCATGATGCATCTGTCACGTGCTGAAGCAGAGGGATTCTATGCTGTACATCGCGAGCGTCCTTTCTTTAAAGATCTAGTTGATTTCATGATTTCCGGACCAGTCATGGTGCAAGCTCTCGAAGGTGAGAATGCTATCCTGAAAAATCGCGAACTGATGGGCGCGACGGATCCTAAGAAGGCAGACAAAGGCACCATTCGTGCTGACTTTGCTGATTCGATTGATGCGAACGCAGTGCATGGTTCAGATGCGGCAGACACAGCCAAGACTGAAATCGGCTATTTTTTCCCTGCGCTAAACGTTTATTCCCGCTGATTGGCCAGTAACGCATTTGTTTTTCATTACACACTCGCTGGCATGGGGTGGTTGGTAAAGCAAATGCGTTGGAATCAAATGCCATGACGACACTCACCAATTTGCTGGATCTAGATTCAGAAGGGCTGGTCGCCTGGTGCGGTCAGCTTGGTGAGAAGCCGTTTCGAGCAAAACAGCTACAACGCTGGGTGCATCAGTTTGGCGTGAGTGACTTTGACGCCATGACAGATTTAGCCAAGTCCTTGCGCGACAAACTAAAAATTCATGCTTGTGTTGCCGCGCCAGCCATCATCAGTGATCACACTTCGACTGATGGCACACGCAAATGGTTGATCGACGTTGGCAATGGCAATGCAGTCGAAACCGTATTCATCCCCGAAGAAAATCGCGGCACCTTGTGTGTTTCCACACAAGCTGGCTGCGCTGTGAATTGCCGTTTTTGTTCAACGGGTAAACAGGGCTTTTCACGCAATCTGACTGTAGCTGAAATTATTGGTCAGTTGTGGATGGCTGAATTTACTTTGCGCCGTACTAAGGGTGAGCCAGCCGGACCTAAAGGTGAACGTCAAGTAACCAATGTGGTCATGATGGGCATGGGTGAACCTTTACTGAATTACGAACCGACCATCGCCGCATTAAAACTCATGCTAGATGATCATGCTTATGGATTATCTCGCCGTCGTGTAACTGTTTCTACTAGCGGTGTAGTGCCGATGATGGATAAGTTAGGTCAAGATTGTCCAGTGGCCTTAGCGGTGTCCTTGCATGCATCGAATGATAAATTGCGTGACATGTTAGTGCCGCTGAATAAAAAACACGCTTTGTCTGCATTAATCGCTGCATGCAAACGTTATTTGGCATTCGCTCCTAGGGATTTCGTCACCCTGGAATATTGCATGTTAGATGGTGTGAATGATAGCGATGAACATGCAAGAGAATTATTGGCATTAGTACGTGAGTTGCCTTGTAAATTTAATCTCATTCCTTTTAATCCTTTCCCTGAGTCTGGATTAAAACGTTCACCTACAGGCAGAATTAAAGCGTTTGCTCAAATATTGATAGACGCTGGCATTGTGACGACAGTAAGAAAAACGCGTGGTGATGATATTGATGCAGCATGCGGTCAGTTAGCTGGAGATATACGCGATAGAACTCATGTGCAAGAACGTATGCAGCGCATGGAAGGCTATCAACAAAAATATGGCAAAGATTTTGGTCGTATTGTGGAGATACCAGGGTGAGAGTTTTCATTGCTTTAGTTGTGCTCATGTTGGCTGCCTGTGCAAACACTGCACTGCATACAGTAAACGCGGATGGTGCTGATCGTGATAGTCGGCACAGAGCGGAACTGCGTATGGAGCTTGCTTCAGCTTACTATGCAGAAGGTCAATACAGCACTGCGTTAAAAGAAGTGGATACAGCACTGGCGATTGATCCTACCTTAGCAGGTGCGCATGGTTTGCGTGGTTTGGTGTTGATGCAAACAGGACAAGATAAACAAGCTGAACGTAGTTTGCGTGAAGCCTTGCGACTAGCGCCGGATAATCCTGATTGGCAAAACAATATGGGATGGTTTGTTTGTCAACGGCAGTCCGCTAAGGCAGCGATGCCTTATTTTTTGCAAGCCTTGTCGAATAAAACTTATAGCTCACCGCAAAAAGCTTTACTGAATGCAGGATTGTGCAGTTTAAAAGATCAGGATGCTGTGAATGCAGAATCATATTTTCTGCGCGCTTTGCAATTCGAACCTAATCTTGTTCTAGCGCGTGTCAAGCTAGCAAAAATTTATTTCGAGCGTGGAGATTTAACTAAGGCGCGACGTCATATTTTGGTTGCAGTACAAAGCGAAAAAATTGTAGTTGAAGATTTGATGATGGCGATTCATATTGAACGTAAGTTGGGCGATCGTGCTGCTGAGAAGAGTTTGGTTTCTAAACTTAAGCGACTGTATCCAGATTCACCTAAAGCAGCAGCATATTTTGGCGGTGAAACCGATGAGTAATAAAAATAAAGAACTATCAGTTGCAGCTGCTGAACCCGAAGAAAGTCACGTTCAGAAAGATGCCTATGCTGAGCATGAACTACCTGGCGAGAAATTAGCAACGCGTCGTCGCGAACTGAATTTAACGCTAGAGCAAGTTGCGCAAACGCTGAAGTTAAGCACGCGACAAATTGCAGCGATTGAAGTTAATGATTTTGCTGCGCTTGCAGGGATTACGACTATAAAAGGATTTGTTCGTTCTTATGCCAAGTTATTAGGCTTAGATCCTAATCCCTTAGTGGAGATGGTGTCTCACGAAGCGCGTGCTGATTATGATCCTGTCTTACGCCGTCCATTGCCAGCTGCAAGCGTGACAGCGATTAGTCATGCTTCTTTAGAGCGTAGTCG
>CANGLD010000144.1 GCA_947454475.1 Oxalobacteraceae bacterium | reverse complement strand
TCGCAGCAGATAAATTAGAAGCAGGTGCGAAATTTTCAGATTGCAAAGAATGTCCTGAAATGATCGTACTACCAGTAGGTGAATTTGTGATGGGCTCTGATAAAGTAGAAAGTGGGCATCTCGATGAAAAGCCTCAGCACACAGTAAAAATTAAATCCTTTGCAGTCTCACGACTAGAAACAACTTTTGCACAATGGGATGCTTGTGTGGCAGATGGTAAATGCCCTAAAGCCGATGATGCAGGTTTTGGTAGAGGTAATCTGCCTGCAGTGAATATCTCTTGGACAGAAGCGAAAGCTTATGCAGCATGGTTGTCTGCTAAGACAGGTAAAAATTATCGACTACTGAGTGAATCAGAATTTGAGTATGCCGCACGAGGTGGTACTAAAACGCCTTGGTTCTGGGGAGGTAATGAAGATAAAAAGAAAACCTGCGAGTTCGCGAATTTGCATGATGAAGCAGGTAAGGAAGCGCATCCTAATTATGTGTGGTCGCATGTATTATGTAACGACGGTGCTGCCGAAAACGTCGCAGTTGGAAAATACAAAGCGAACCCTTTCGGACTGCATGACATGATAGGTAATGTACGTGAATGGGTCGATGACTGTCATCAAGCCGGTTATGCAGGTGCTCCTGATGATGGATCAGTGCGTGCAAATGAAGGCAAATGCGAAAAGCGTGTGGTACGTGGTGGTGGTTGGTTAGATGGCCCTTCAACTGCACGTGCAGCGTATCGTTATTCCGAAGTGGAGAGCATGAAAACACATCAATTAGGCTTTCGTCTTGCGAGAGACTTATAAGACTTTGATTAAGTAATTGCCAACTATTAAATCCGCTCAGCAAAATTTTTTTAGCGCTTTTAGAATAGGTTCTGGAGAGAGTAGAGCATAAAGGAAGGCAAGATGAAATCAGCGTGGCACGTGAAGCTAAGTGAGATGCGAATAATCTTCTTAGGCTTGATGTCTTTCATCATAGTGATGACAGCGAGTTTGCTTGTAAAAAATGCAAGCTCACAAGTTATTAAATCTTCTCCTAAGGCTATCGCACCTAACGCAGTCTACATACAACCTGTGCAAGGGTTGAGTCATGAGCAGCTGCAAAAATTTAAGGCGGGCGAAAAACAATTTCGTGCTCCTTGGGTGGTGTTTCCTCTTCTCGGTGGTGAATGGGGATTAGGTCCCACCTTTCTCGCTAACTCCTGTGTTGGATGTCATGTGCAGGGTGGTCGCGGACGGACTAATGATGCTGGTGATGCAGTCGTATTCCAACAATTATTAAGACTTTCACTTCCTGGTGAAGGTGCAGATGGTAGCCCTAAGCCGCATCCACATTATGGCGATCAGCTACAAGTCTTTGCAGTCAATGTAGGGTTGAAAGAAAATCTCAAACCTGCAGAAGCTGACTTGATAGTTGAGTGGATACCAGAAATCGTCACACTAGGTGATGGTTCTAAGGTTGAACTCAGAAAACCAAAAATTCTCATACAAAAACCAAATTTTGGAGAGATAGGTAGTGAAGTCATGACTTCGCTGCGTAATACCCAAGCTGTGTATGGCATGGGCTATTTAGAAGCAGTGAGTGAAGCGGACATCTTAGCGATTGCAAAAGCACAGCAAGCACAAGGTTTAAATGGACGTCCCAATTATGTACGTGACGATATAAATAAACGAGTTAGCTTAGGTCGATTTGGTTGGAAAGCGAATCAACCCAGCATAAAACAGCAGATAGCAGCAGCCTTTCATGGTGATATGGGTGTCACCTCATCCCTCTATATAGAAGAAAACTGTCCTGAAATTCAAAAAGCCTGTCGAGCTATGCCACCGGGGAATAAACCCGAGTTATTAGATTATGCATGGGATGAGTTAACTTTTTGGTCGATAGCTATTGATGCTCCTGCACCACGCAATACTGACTCTGATATTTTTAAACGTGGTAAAGATTTATTTGAAAAAGCACAGTGCCATAGTTGCCATTTGCCAGAATTAAAAACATCAACTTATCCTTTGATGCCTCATATCTCGAATAAAAGTTTTAGTGCTTATACCGATATGCTATTGCATGATATGGGTGAATATTTAGCAGATGGACGTCCAGACTTTAAAGCGGGTCCACGTGATTGGCGCACAGCGCCTTTATGGGGTTTGGGGGTATCTGCGCAAGTCAATGGCAGCACCAATTTTTTACATGATGGTCGAGCACGTAATGTGTTGGAAGCGATCTTGTGGCACGGTGGCGAAGCGAAGAAATCTAGAGATGCTTTTTCTGGTTTTAGTAAAGAAGAGCGAGAAGCCTTAATTGAATTTGTGAATTCTATTTAAATTGCGAGAAACTAAGAATTGAAACGCGCTATAAAAATTCGCTATTTTTGCATTGCGTTCGTGATGTATTTTTTATTTCGGTATCTGATTGGTCCGCAATTAGGTTGCACTGATATTATCTTAACAATTGGTTCTTATAGTTTTGCCATCTTGGTTGCTACTGCCTACTTATACAAAGTAATTTTTATTAAATCTCGACGGGAATAGATGGCTATGCGCTACCTAATTATACTTATGTCCTTGTTGTTAGGATTACTGTTGAGTTTTTCTGCAAGAGCAGAATGGATAATGTATGGAGATAATGGCAAAGCAGAATTTTTTTATGATAAAAAAACTATCGTCACGAATGGAAAATTTGTCAGCGTGATGGAAATGCTTAACTATAGCTTTCCATTGCGTGGAGTGCTTTCTAATCGAACTACGAAAGAATATGATTGTAGTCAAAGCAAATTTAGAAATCTCGTTGGAGAATTTTTTTCTGGAAAAAATTTGAGCGGTGATAAAGTGAGTGAAAGCTCAGGTGAAGAAGAGGGTTGGCGTAATGTTATAGGTGGCACACAAAATGAAGAATTAATGCTTATCGTGTGCGGCAAAGCTACCTGAATGATAATCACAATATTTAATTTTTATAAATCTCTGATGAATAGACAGGTGAAAAAATGAAAATCAAATTTTTTTTGGTGGGATTAATTTCTACACTTTGCACTACATGGTCTTTTGCGCAGTCTATAGATTTTATTGAACCTAAAGATGGTGATACCGTACCCACCACTTTTATCGTAAAAATGGCTGTGACAGGTATGAAAGTCTCGCCTGCAGGTGAGCCAGTTGCAGGTACCGGCCATCATCATTTATTGATTAATGCGAGAGATATAGAAGAAGGCTATACCATACCGAATGATAATCAACATAAGCATTTCGGCAAAGGGCAGACTGAGACGGAAGTGTTTCTACAGCCAGGCAAATATAAACTCACCTTACAATTTGCAGATGGTGTACATCGTTCCTACGGTGAGAAATTACGTAAATCCATAGAGATCACTGTTAAATGATTTCTTTTCTTCTTGAAATTCACTAAAAAATAAAATGAACCGACGCGTTATTCACGCAGTTGGAATTTTTTTTCTTGCATGGATATGTTTAATTTCCCTAGCACATGCGAGCTTATTGAATCGTCAAGATATCGATAAACTACTTGATGGTCAGTATATCGTTGGCGAAGTACAGGCAGGCCTGGCAGTCTATCCTCTGTTTGTAAAAAATCCTGCATCACCTAATGGAAAACCTGATCTGAAAGCGTATGCTTTCGAAACGATAGATTTCGAGCCTATACGAGGCTATAGCGGTAAGCCTATTGATCTCTTAGTCGTGATGGATCTCACAGGGACTTTTTTAGATGCTCGCTTAATAGATCATCGAGAACCTTTTTTTAATAATCCAACTGGTACCAAACGACTCGGCGATTTTTCTGCACAATTCATAGATTTATCCATACAGCACACGATTAAGACGCATGACTGGCTGACACCGACTACGCGAGATAATCAATCAGCTGACTTGCAAGGTGTGAATCACGGTACCGTGACCACAAAAGCAATTAACCGTAGCATAGTTGGTGCTGCGCTTAAAGTGGCAGAAGCAAAATTAGGCGCAGATATTGCGCATGTGGCGAGACGTAAATCATCCAATGAAAATGTGAAGCACGTAGCTTGGGATGATTTAATAGCGCGTGGAATGGTCAGTGTCACTCAGATTACACGCAATCAAATTGAAAAAGCCTATATAGGAACAGCATCAGCAGGAGCTGATACATTAGCTCTTACAAAGCCAAATGAAATCGTGCTGACTTTTCATACTGCCTTAGTCAGTATTCCTTCCATAGGTCGAAGTTTGTTTGACAGTGAAGGATGGCGTTATCTCAGTAGTAGCCGTCGTACGTCGCAAGCATTACTCATCACTGAGAGTGGAGCGTTAACATTCATAGAAGATGAAAGTTTACGAGTACCCGATGCCTTACCTTTTGAAATTAAACAAAAAGGTCAGCCATTAAAAGTTCATGATCTTAGCTACGATAAAGGATTGTCTGTACCGGGCTATCCTAAGACAACAAAAGCACACCTACTGATTTTTGATAAAGCCACGCCACTAGATCCTAAAGAGCCGTTTGAAGTTGTTTTTAAATTGGGACGACGCTTCGCAACCAATCAAGTTCTTAATAAAGCCATCACGAAAGAATTTGTACTCGCCTACGACTTTAATGGCTGGCGAACTAAGGTTTATGAACTTATCGATACGAAATGGTCTGCTTTAGATTGGGTGCAAGTTTGGCAAAGTCGATGGATTGAAATTATTTTCCTATTTCTAGGACTGTTGTTATTAACGGTAGGCTTAATAGCGCAACAAACTACGAGCGCCAGTAGTCAACGATTACGTATTATTAGAACAGGCTATCTATTGTTTACAGTAGGTTTTATAGGATGGTTCGCTCAGGGTCAACTCACCATTGTGAATATCACTGCAGCAGTAGAATCATTAACGAGTGGAGGAGATTTAACTTTTCTATTGAATGATCCTATCACGAGTATCTTATGGGTTTTCACTGCGGTGACTTTGCTCGTATGGGGACGCAGTACTTTTTGTGGATGGTTATGTCCCTTTGGCGCTTTGCAAGAGCTAGTTAGTATGATCGCAAATGCTATCGGACTACATCAACGACGTTTGCGCACGGCGCTTGATGCGAAACTCAAATGGATTAAATATGGCGTGCTGACAACTATATTAGCGTCTTTGTTTGTTGCACCTTCGTTTGCTGAAATGGCTGTGGCCATTGAGCCATTTGAAACAGCGATTAGTTTTTATTTTTTACGTGAATGGCCGTATGTCTTGTGGGCAGTGATTTGTCTGGGATGTGGTGTATTGGTCTATCGAGGTTATTGTCGTTATATCTGTCCCTTAGGTGCGGCGCTAGCTACGGTAAATTTTTTACAGCGGTGGTCGTGGATACCGCGCCGTGATGCCTGTGGTACACCCTGTCAATCATGTCGTCATCGTTGTGAATATCAAGCGATTTCTCCGGTTGGTAAAATTAATTACAGTGAATGTTTTCAGTGTTTAGATTGCGTATCTATCTATCAGGATCAAGAGCGATGTCTGCCATTAATTAAAGAGCTTAAATTTAAGCG
>CANGLD010000143.1 GCA_947454475.1 Oxalobacteraceae bacterium | reverse complement strand
TAGATGAAAATAACTTTGTAAACCGAGGGCTTAGCTAAATTTCTGAGGAATTACATTAAGTTGTGGATTACAGAATATTAAGAATCGCTCTCGACACCCCGCTTGACAGTGAGTTTGATTATCGGTGGACACCTGCTGATGAAAACACGGCTCTTCCACAGCCAGGACAGTTCGCATTGGTGCCATTTGGACGCCGAGAAATCGTAGGATGCATACTCAGTGTGCACGAAACCAGCGATATCGCACCAGACAAATTACGGGACGTCATAGCAGTGCGCAGTCAACTCACGCCGCTACCGCCAGAGTGGATAGCCCTGTGTCGTTTTGCAGCAGACTATTACCAAAGACCTCTAGGCGAAGTCATATTGCCTGCTTGTCCAAAAAATTTACGTGCACTTAAAAGCACGGCATTGGATAAAGCCATAAAAAAAACGGCGGCACTCACACCAGACTTAAGTGTCACAACACCGGCTAAGCCTGAGCTGAATCAAGAACAAAAAATCGCAGTAGAGAATCTGACCGCGGCCCAAGAGTTTTCTACCAGTCTTTTATTTGGTGTAACGGGAAGCGGAAAGACCGAAGTGTATTTACATGCTGCAGAACGTTTGCTGCAACAAGCTGCAGAGCAAGCACAACCAGCACAAATTCTCATCTTGGTACCTGAGATTAATCTCACACCCCAACTAGAACAGAATGTCAGAACACGCTTTCCAAACGTCATCGTTGCAACGTTGCATAGTCAACTGGCAGAAGGAGAAAGAACACAGCAGTGGTTATTAGCGCATCAAGGGCGTGCAGCGATTGTTCTTGGTACGCGCTTAGCAGTACTCGCTTCTATTCCTCACTTAAAGCTGATCGTAGTAGATGAAGAACATGATCCCTCATATAAACAGCAAGAAGGCTTACGTTACTCTGCGCGTGATTTAGCAATTTGGCGTGCACATCAATTAAACATACCCATCGTTTTAGGTTCTGCAACACCGTCTATAGAAAGTTGGCATGCTGCGTCAGGTGGGCGTTATAAAAAATTAGAATTGAAGCAGCGAGCTGCTTCGAATGCCGTATTACCCAAAGTGGGTGTGATTGATATGGAGCGCAATAAAGCGCAGCAAGGATTAACCACCCCACTGATAGAAGCGATTCAAACACGTTTAGAAAAAGGCGAACAGTCATTATTATTTTTAAATCGACGTGGCTATGCACCCGTTATACATTGCGACGCTTGTGGTTGGATTAGTCAGTGCAAAAGATGTACTGCATTCATGGTGTTACATAAGCCGGACAGAAAATTACGCTGCCATCACTGTAGTGCAGAACAACGCATACCTTCTGCTTGCCCGACTTGCGGCAATATAGATTTGCAACCATTAGGGCGCGGTACGCAAAGAGTAGAAGAACAATTACAAGAATTATTTCCACAGGCGCGCATTTTACGTATTGATGCAGATTCAACGCGTAAAAAAGGCAGTGCACAAGCAGCCTTTGATGCGGTACATAGAGGTGATGTCGATATTTTGCTGGGCACGCAAATGGTCGCTAAGGGACATGACTTTCAACGACTGACTCTAGTCGGTGTCATTAATCCAGACACAGCATTGTTCTCACAAGACTATCGAGCTGGTGAAAGATTATTTGCACAGTTGATGCAAGTAGCAGGAAGAGCGGGTCGCGCAGCTAAAACAGAAACCGGTAATGAAAGCGTAGTGTTGATTCAAACACGTTATCCAACGCATCCTCTGTACCAAGCATTGTTAAAACATGACTATCCAGGATTCGCAGTTTCAACAATCGCCGACAGACAGTCTGCAGGACTACCGCCGTTTGCTTATCAAGCTTTATTACGCGCAGAAGCAAAAGAATTAAAACAAGCGATAGAGTTTTTAGAAGAAGCAAAAAATCTCATGCAGCATGAGCAAATTAGTTTTAATGACCCAGTGCCCTTAACAGTAATGCGCGTAGCAGGTTTAGAGCGTGCGCAATTACTCATGGAGTCACAGTCAAGGGTACAGCTACAAGCATTCTTAAAAATATGGATGCAAAGCTTGCGCGCATTAAAATCACGCGTACGTTGGACCTTAGAGGTAGATCCTCTAGATATTTAGCAAACGATATCGATACATCGCACCTTACTGTAAAGGCGCATCGAGTTGACCTTGATCTGCTAGTTGTCTGATGAGACGGATAGTATCGATATCCGATTCTTCGTAGGCCGAGCGACGAAAATCATTGTAGAAAACATTTTCACTATCTTCACTCTCTGGTAAGTGATCATCATATTCAAATCGTACAAAGAGAGCACCAGGTTGCGGTTCTTCTATCGTCATGCTTAAGTCAGATACAGGAATGTCATTTTGTTGCGGCACGTGATAATGCACCTGCTGCAAAGCATGAAAACGTACTTGATCATGAATGATTAAATTACCAAAATTTAAAACGCGCGCAATATGATGTTCAGAGCGCTCAGTAATTTCACAGCCGTCTAGACCTAACTGAAATAATGTCGGACGTTCAGCACGCATCACTAAACCATGCCAGAGCTGTTCGCGGGTTAAAGGTGGAATTAACGGATTATCTGCTGCATTAATTTCAATTAGATGAACAAATTTCATATCGTATAAAAACGTAATAGCATGCTAAGAAAAAATAAATAAATCAGCGTGACTCTATCACGTGAAACCCCGACTGCGTCCTAGTTTCGATACAATGTCGTTCTTAGCCTTTCCGCCCCATCCTCAATAGCACATGCAGTCTGTACTTAATTCTCCCCAACGTGAAGCAGTTCATTACATGGAAGGTCCATGTTTAGTGCTGGCGGGTGCCGGCTCGGGAAAAACACGTGTCATTACGCAAAAAATTACCCGCCTGATTGAAGTCGATGGCTATGAAGCTAAACATATCGCAGCGCTAACTTTCACGAATAAAGCAGCGCTAGAAATGCGCGAGCGTATTGCAAAACTACTTAAAGAACCGAAAGCAGCGAAACAACTCACCGTATCCACCTTCCATTCTTTGGGCGTGAATATTTTGCGGCGTGAAGCAGCAGCACTAGGATTAAAAGATCGTTTCTCTATTATGGATAGCGATGATTGTTTTGCTATCGTGCAGGACTTATCAGCGACAACGGATAAAGCAGCGATACGCCGTATGCAAAACCATATGTCATTATGGAAGAATGGCTTAATTAGTCCTGAACAAGCATTACAAGAAGCGCAAGATGAAGTACAAGCACAAGCTGCTCGAGTCTATAGAAATTATCTTTCCACCTTGTCGAGTTATCAGGCAGTCGATTTTGATGACTTGATCCGACTCCCTGTAGAGTTATTTCAACGCGATGAAGCAGCGCGTGATCGTTGGCAGCGCAAGTTACGGTATTTGCTCATCGATGAATATCAAGATACGAATACCTGTCAGTATGAATTAGTAAAACTGCTTGTCACAGGTCCAGGTAAGAAGTCCATGTTTACAGCAGTGGGCGATGATGATCAGGCAATTTATGCATGGCGCGGCGCGACTATAGAAAATCTCAAAACACTACAAACAGATTTTCCTGATCTCAAACTAATTAAACTTGAACAAAATTATCGTTCTAGTACGCGCATCTTGCAGGCAGCTAATGCAGTCATTGCAAATAATCCTAAGCTGTTTGAAAAAGTATTATGGTCAGAACATGGCTTAGGCGATCCCATCAAAGTATTGGCGATGGAAGATGAAGAAGCGGAAGCAGATCAAGTTGCCATCATGTTGTCTGCACATAAATTTGAGCGTCGTGCAAAATTTTCAGACTATGCAATTCTGTACAGAGGAAATCATCAGTCACGCGCATTAGAAAAAGCATTAAGACGTGAGCGCATACCGTATGTCATGTCGGGTGGACAAAGTTTTTTCGAGCGTTCTGAAATCAAAGACATTATTAGTTATTTACGATTGATTGCGAATGCTGATGATGATCCTGCTTTCATACGTGCTGTAACCACGCCACGACGTGGTATAGGACAAGCTACACTAGAAGTGTTAGGAAGCTTTGCCGGTCAATGGCAATGTTCTTTATTTGAAGCGGTGTACAAAGGTGGCTTAGAGGCGAAGTTAGGCGACAGACAGTTAGAGCCTTTGCGTGCTTTTTGTGGTTTCATTAATCAACTTGAATCGCGTGCATCGCGTGTAGGTGCGGCAGCTACCGGAGAAAATGCGGCGGCTGTCTTAGATGACATGATGAAAGAAATCAATTACGAAGCCTATCTCTATCAAACCTTCGACGATATGCAGGCGCAAGACAAATGGCAAAACGTATTAGATTTTGTCGAATGGCTAAAACAAAAAGGGAATGGCGGTCGAGAGGGTGAAGATCCAGAAAAATCTTTATTAGAGCTGACCCAAATGGTGGCACTCATGAGTATGTTGGAAGGCCGCGATCAAGATCCCGATGCTGTGCGACTTTCAACATTACATGCTGCCAAAGGATTAGAGTTTGGTCATGTTTTTATGGTGGGTGTAGAAGAAGGTATTCTGCCGCATAAAGGAGATCCAGATGCGCCAGCAACAAGCATCGCAGCACGCTTGGAAGAAGAGCGACGGCTTATGTATGTGGGCATTACACGTGCACAAAGAAGTTTGACACTCACATGGTGTAAAAAACGGCGACGTGCGCGTGATAGTGCGCCTTGTGAAATATCGCGCTTTATACAAGAAATGCGTTTGGAAGAAGGCAATGCTGCGCCTAGCGAAGAAGAGCAGCTGACGCCACAAGACAGGCTAGCTGGATTAAAAGCTTTATTGCAAAAGCCGAAAGCAGCGTAAGCATGGGGCTGAGTGAAAAAAATAATGCGGGAGGTTTTCGTAATCCGCATAACTTGCCAAGTAAAATTTGTTTACATTGCGCTCGCCCATTTGTATGGCGTAAAAAATGGCGTGCTACATGGGATGCTGTGCAATATTGTTCAGACGCCTGCAGAAAGAATAAACATGAATCTCGAAGATAGACTCATAGCACTAGAAACTAAAATCACTGCGCAAGAAGATTTGCTCGATGTGCTCAATCAAACTGTGTATAAACAGCATAAAAAAATCGACGAGTTAGAAAATTTATGTATCACGTTAACTCGACGTCTAGCCGATACACAATATAACGATGGCAGTGGCGCATTATTAGCGAATGAAAAACCTCCGCATTATTAACAATGAATGATTATGGCTCGCGAAATAAATGAAAAAATTCTGGCTTCGCTACGTACAGAATTAAATCTACAAACAGCTGAATATCCTTGGTCAGAATTGCAGCGGCAATTTGCTGCGGGTGGTGTGATTGCAGTCGATCCAGAACTTGATTTAGTCGATGTGGCTGCACGCATAGCAGCAGACGATAAAGAATCGGTAGAAAGTTGGATGCACACCATGCAGCTATCTCAAGTATTAGATGAACAAGCGCAGGAATGGTTAGATAACAATGCCATGCTGTGGACAGTCGTAGTCAAGCCTTGGATCTTGGTGCAAGCAAGACGACAACC
>CANGLD010000142.1 GCA_947454475.1 Oxalobacteraceae bacterium | reverse complement strand
GTTCTCACCTGCTTGTGCCTGAACCAGTCTTTGTCCATCCACTTCTCCAACCAGAGTGATGCCACGATTCATCATGTGCAGCACGAGGACATCAAGATCACGGGTCAGTAAAAGATTACTCCCTCCACCTAAGATCAAACGCGGCAAAGTGCTCAAAACGCGATCCTGCCGCACTGCCTTTAACTGGTCAGGGTGACTAATTTGCAGATAGTGGGCAGCGACAGATTCCACACCAAAGGTCGTCATCGCCTTGAGTGAAACGCCGTGCTGTATTGCCAAATCTGTTTTATTGGGGTGGTTCATAGCGCTGGAATTATACCGAGCCATCGGTCTGTCGCCTTTTTTCCGCTAGAATGCGGGCTTGTGTTGTCTAGTAAGGAGTAAACCCATGCCTTCATTTGATGTTGTATCCGAAGCCAATCAAGTCGAAATTAAAAACGCTGTCGATCAGGCGAATAAAGAAATTACGACACGTTTTGACTTCAAAGGTAGCGATGCTCGAGTTGAGCAAAAAGAAAAAGAACTCACTGCTTATGCCGATAGTGATTTTCAACTCGGCCAAGTGCGCGACGTGTTAACTACAAAAATGACCAAGCGGAATGTCGATGTTCGGTTTTTAGATATCGGTAAAGTTGAAAAAATGGGTGGCGATAAAGTTAAGCAAGTCATCAAAATTAAAAACGGTATAGAAAGTGATGCTGCGAAAAAAATTCAGCGCATCATTAAAGATAGCAAGATTAAAGTACAAGCTAGCATTCAAGGTGATGCGTTACGCGTCACTGGAGCTAAACGTGATGACTTGCAAGGCACAATCGCTTTACTTAAAAAAGAAGTGACGGACTTGCCTCTAGAATTTAATAACTTCAGAGATTAATTCACTATTTTTTTGCTGTTTTAACTCAAATAAAAATGGCTCCGATATGTATCCATATCGGAGCCATAGTCATATTTAAGAAAAGATCTTAACTACTTTTCTTTGCGCGACGTGTTTTTACTGCTGCTGCAAGTCCTTCTAATACTTGCAAGCTACTTTCCCAATCGATACAACCATCCGTAATCGACTGACCATAGGTCAGTGATTTACCAGCAACCAAATCCTGACGACCAGCTACTAAGTGTGATTCCACCATCACACCTACGATACGGTCATCACCCGCTGAGATTTGATTGGCGATGTCGGCACATACTGGGACTTGATTCTCAGGTTTTTTCGAGCTATTAGCATGCGAAGCATCTATCATTAAACGTGCTGCCAAACCTGATGCAGTGAGATCTTTGGAAGCTGCATCCACACTCGCTGCATCATAGTTAGGTGCTTTACCACCACGCAAAATCACATGGCAATCTTCATTCCCATTGGTGGAAACAATAGCGGAATGACCACCCTTAGTCACTGAAAGGAAATGATGTGGTTGCGATGCTGCTTTAATGGCATCAACAGCAATTTTAATATTGCCATCAGTGCCGTTTTTAAAACCTACAGGACAGGACAAACCTGAAGCTAATTCTCTATGCACTTGTGATTCTGTTGTACGCGCACCGATTGCACCCCAGCTAATGAGATCAGCGACATATTGCGGGCTGATCACATCTAAAAATTCAGTCCCTGCTGGTAAACCCAATTCATTAATATTCATCAGCAGTTCACGTGCAATACGCAAACCATCATTAATGCGGAAACTATTGTCCAGATGCGGATCGTTAATCAATCCTTTCCAGCCCACTGTAGTACGCGGTTTTTCAAAATACACACGCATAATAATTTCTAACTCACCTTTGAAACGCACACGCTCTTTTACTAAACGTTGTGCATATTCCATCGCCGCTTTGGTGTCATGAATAGAGCAAGGACCAATGACGACCATGAGTCTGTCATCTTCACCATGCAGAATATTATGCAATGCCTGACGAGCATCAGCCGTCACGCTAGCAATATGTTCAGAACAGGGATACTCACGTATGAGATGTGAGGGTGGGGTTAACTCTTTCAATTCACGTATCCTCAGATCATCGGTGCGGGGCATGGCTTCTCCAAATACAGTTATCTCAAAAAGCAAAAACCGCCAGCTGGCGGTTTTAAGGAATGTCGGTTTGTCTTGTAAATTTATGTTTACGTGAACTTACCGCTGCTCCACCGCCGATAGGCTGGAATAGCTAAAGTACAGATAAAAATAAAAGTCCAAACGCGACATAGGTTTCACTCAACAACAAATTTTTTACAGGAAGTGATAGTGCTACAAATTAGGCGATTTGGCAAGCCGAGTTAGTAAATTAATAAGTAACAAAGTGAGCCACAAACAAGCGCATGACTCACTCAGGCCTGCTAGTTAAGCGGTCCCGCCTACTGTCATGCCTTCTATCTTCAAGGTCGGCTGACCCACTCCCACTGGCACGCTTTGACCTTCTTTGCCACACACGCCGACGCCTGAATCAAGCTTCATGTCATGACCTATCATGGTCACACGATTTAACACCTCAGGACCATTACCAATTAAGGTCGCACCTTTGACAGGATAAGACAGCTTGCCATCTTCTATCATCCACGCTTCGCTAGCTGAAAACACAAATTTGCCATTCGTGATGTCGACTTGTCCGCCACCAAAATTACTCGCATACAGTCCATTCTTTACCGAAGCGAGTATCTCTTCAGGATCACGATCGCCAGCTAACATGTAGGTATTCGTCATACGTGGCATAGGCAGATGCGCAAAGGATTCACGCCGCGCATTTCCTGTGACAGGCATATTCATTAAACGAGCATTCATGGTGTCTTGAATATAAGCTTTGAGTATGCCGTCTTCAATCAAGGTTGTGCATTGGGTAGGATTACCTTCGTCGTCTATATTCAAGGAACCACGACGATCGGCTATGGTGCCGTCATCCACGACGGTCACACCTTTAGCTGCAACGCGTTCACCGATGCGGCCAGAGAATGCACTCGAACCTTTACGATTAAAGTCGCCTTCTAAACCATGACCGATTGCTTCATGTAACAACACACCTGGCCAACCTGGTCCTAAGACCACGGTCATGGGGCCTGCGGGTGCTGGTCGTGCTTCTAAATTGACTAATGCAGAAGCGACTGCATCACTCGCATATTTCTCTAACAGTTCATCGGTGAAATAGCTGTAGTCATAGCGACCACCACCACCTGCACTACCCACTTCGCGCCGTCCATTTTGTTCTGCAATTACTGTGAGTGAAAGTCTGACTAAAGGTCGAATATCCGCTGCAATGACACCATCACTACGCACCACTAACACCACATCATATTCACCAGACAAACCCGCCATCACTTGTGCAATACGTGGGTCTTTAGCACGCGCTATGCGTTCTATTTTTTCAACTAACTTTACTTTTGCCGTAGCGTCCAGTGAAGCGAGTGGATCATGGTCGCCATACAAAGCACGCGCTGAACCCGGTTGTATAGTAGAGGCGACTTTGATACGTCCTGCACCTTGACGCGCGATTGTGCGCGTCGCTGCTGCTGCTTGTAGCAGTGCGTGTTCAGAAATTTCATCGGAATAAGAGAACGCTGTTTTATCTCCCGATACAGCACGCACTCCTACACCCTGATCTATAGAGAAGCTTCCTGTCTTGACTATGCCCTCTTCCAAACTCCAACTTTCACTACGCGTAAATTGAAAATATAAATCGGCATAATCAACGCGATGCGTAAAGATGGCACCTAAACTTTTGAGTAAATGCCCCTCATCTAAGCCGTAAGGCGTAAGCAAAATATCGCGTGCAATCGCTTGGGTATGCAAATTAGGTTCAGTTAGCTTCATGTGGTCTATCTTAGTCAACAGGGATTCAAAAAATTGGGTTGGGTGCGCAAGAACTTGCGCAAAACAGAGAAATCATACTGGATTGCCGCTTCTCTCGCTGAATTGCCTATTCAGGCAGAAAATGTGAGTTTTCTATGCTCTAGGGCTGGCAAGCTCACACGCACCTCATTTAGCTTGGCAGGATCAAGATCACCGATGATAAAACCCTCTCCATCTGCCAGCTCAGATTGCACTTCGCCCCAAGGATCCACCAGCATACTGTGCCCCCAAGTGCGGCGGCCATTTTCATGTTCTCCACCTTGCGCTGCTGCCAACACATAACACTGGTTTTCTATCGCGCGTGCGCGCAATAAAACTTCCCAATGCGCACGGCCTGTGGTGTAAGTAAATGCAGCAGGCATGACGATCAAATCACAAACCTGCATAGCACGAAATAATTCAGGAAAGCGCAAGTCATAACAAATTGCTAGACCTATACGTGCCTGCGGTGTTTCTAATACGATGACATCATTACCCGCGGTAATGGTACGTGACTCATCATACGATTCATCACCACGCGTAAAACCAAACAAGTGCATCTTGTCATAACGCGCAACTTGATGGCCTTGCGTGTCATAAGCTAACAAAGTATTCAGTACTTTACCTGCCTCTGCAGATACCAATGGGATGGTACCGCCTATTAACCACACACCAAATTCACGCGCAAGATTAGACATGAAATCCTGCAAAGGTCCAACACCAGCTTCTTCTGCATACGCTAATTTATCGGTATCGCGTCGTCCTAAAATAGACCAATACTCAGGTAATAAAATAATCTTTGCACCTTGCTCAGCCGCTTGACTGATTAATTTGTGAGCATGTTGCATATTGATCTCTGGTGAAATACGAGAGACCATTTGTATGGCTGCGATTTTTATGGATGCATGCATGATAGATGTCAGTTAAATTAATGCAATCGATAAAAAATAATTAATCCCTATTTTTCGATCACCATAATGCTCAAGCAAGCGATCTTAACGAGCTGCATCTGCGGGATCGTTGACGACTTTGCGTTTAGTCGCAATTTTTTTGATAGCAGGATCTTTCCATGGACCTGTAATTTGATATTCCTGCGTAAAGGCTTGTGAGAGCGGATTCTTCAACAGAAACTGCGCCAAGAAGCTGCCCAAGCCAATAATAGGATTCACAGCCAAACCATAAGCTACTGATGCAGCTCCGGCATTCATTTCAGGTATGACCACAACATTTACATTCTGTGTTTCATCTTTCAAATCCACACTACCATCCATTAGCACCACACTACTAGTACCGCGCATCTTAAACGTATCTGTTTTAATGACGCCACGTGAAATATTCGCAGTGGATGCAATCCCATCGAATGCAAATCCTTCTGAGAACACATCACGAAAATCTAATGTGAGTCTTCTTGGTAATGCCTGCAAACTCATAACACCTAATAATTTCGATACACCAGGATCAACTTTTAAAAACTGACCATTCGCTAATTTCAAACTGAGATTGCCAGACAAGGTAGGTAAATCAAAAGAATAAGGTGCGCCTTTCCAAGCAAGCTCACCATCTATATTGCCTTTACCTGCCTTGAGCATTTTTTCAAAACCAAATCTGTCGAGTAAACGACCCGCATCGATGATTTCTAAATCTACAGTCATAGAAGATTGACTATCCCCTGCAAGGCTAGACCATTTACCACTGGCTTTTAAAAT
>CANGLD010000141.1 GCA_947454475.1 Oxalobacteraceae bacterium | reverse complement strand
GAGATTGAAGTCAGACTTGATAATCTTGCTCAACGCACTGGTAGAAGTAAGAATTTTTTTGCTTTAGAAGCGATTCTTGAACACCTAGACAACTTAGAAGATTTATATCTAGCTGAGCAGGTAAAAATGAGAATCGAAAGCGGAGAAGAACATACTTCCACATTAGCTGAAGTAGAGGCACGACTTGGCTTGATAGATTGAAGTATCCAATACTGCTGAAAAACAGCTCGCAAAACTAGATAGATCCGTTGCCAAACTTATATGCTCATTTCTGCTGGACAGACTTTCTATATTGAAAGATCCGCGCAGCATAGGAGAAGCCCTAAAGGGAAGTGCATTGGGAGACTTCTGGAAATATCGCGTTGGTGATTGGCGGATAATTTGTGAAATTAAGGATAAAAAAATCTTAATTACCGTTTTAAGTCTTGGAAATAGAAACGATGTGTATCGGTGAATCCAAGACAATTATCAAATTTTATTACTGCGATATGAATGTGCTCTTAAGTGAGTGATTTATTTTTTAAAGTTATCTGCGATAGCAACGCGCTTTGCCCCTGAATCAAATTCATTTGCCACATCCAGAAACTCTGCAACATCTTCGAAGCTACGATAGACAGAAGCAAAGCGTATGTAAGCAATCTTGTCCAGTCGTTTTAGCTCACGCATCACCAACTCACCGATCTGACCCGAAAGAATTTCACGTTCGCCAGCCGATAGTAGTTTTTCTTCTATACGATGAATCGCTGCATCAACCGCATCTGCTGACACGGGACGCTTGCGTAGAGCAAGCATCAAACTAGAACGTAATTTTGCAGTTTCATATTCTGTGCGACTGCCATTTTTTTTGACAATCACAGGCATAGCTAATTCTATGCGTTCATACGTCGTGAAACGCTTATCGCATTGGCCACAGCGACGACGACGACGTACGCTATCGCCTTCATCCGATGCCCGTGTATCCAGCACTTGGGTATCTTCGTGCTGGCAAAACGGGCATCTCATGATGAACAGTCCTCAGTCAATGTTGTTAACTCAGGCCGCATACACTGGAAAAGCTGCAGTCAGTTTTTTGACTTCTGCTTTTACGCGTTCAATATTCGCTGCATCATGTGGATTGTCCAATACATCAGCAATCAAGTTACCTACTTTGGTTGCTTCTGCTTCTTTAAATCCACGTGTGGTCATTGCAGGACTGCCTAAACGAATACCTGAAGTAACAAAAGGTTTTTCAGGATCATTGGGTATGCCATTTTTATTACAAGTGATGTGCGCTGAACCTAAAATAGCTTCGGCTTCTTTGCCCGTCATTTTTTTAGCGCGTAAATCTACCAACATCACATGCGATTCAGTACGGCCAGACACAATCCGCAAACCACGTGCAATTAATGCTTTTGCTAAGGCATCGGCATTTTTAACAACTTGTTGTTGATAGAGTTTGAATTCAGGCTGCAAAGCTTCTTGAAATGCGACTGCTTTCGCTGCAATCACATGCATTAAAGGTCCGCCTTGTATACCAGGGAAGATCGCTGAGTTAATCGCTTTTTCATGTTCAGCTTTCATCAAAATCACGCCACCACGTGGGCCACGTAAAGACTTATGTGTCGTTGACGTCACAAAATCTGCATGTGGTACTGGATTAGGATAAACACCGGCTGCGATTAATCCTGCGTAGTGCGCCATATCTACTAAAAAATATGCACCAACATCACGCGCTACTTTTGCGAAACGTTCAAAATCTATACGCAGTGAATAAGCAGAAGCACCAGCAATAATCAGCTTAGGTTTTTTCTCATGTGCGAGTCGCTCCATTTGAGCGTAATCAATTTCTTCATTCGCATCTAAACCATACGACACGACATTGAACCACTTACCTGACATATTCAATGGCATACCATGGGTGAGATGACCACCCTCTGCTAAGGACATACCCATGATAGTGTCGCCAGGCTTCAGCATGGCAAAGAACACGCCTTGATTTGCTTGTGAACCAGAATTAGCTTGTACATTTGCTGCTTCTGCTCCAAAGATTTTTTTCAAACGTTCAATTGCTAGAGTTTCAGCGATATCAACGAATTCACAACCACCGTAATAACGCTTACCTGGATAACCTTCTGCGTATTTATTTGTGAGTTGTGATCCCTGCGCCTGCATCACAGCTGGCGAGGTGTAATTTTCTGAAGCGATGAGCTCAATATGTTCTTGCTGACGCTCATTTTCGAGTTGAATTGCAGACCATAATTCTGGGTCGACATGGGCAATGGTGTGTTCTTTGGAAAACATGCTGGACTCCGGTTGATCAGGGAAATCTGAGATAAGCCATCTGGTCAGAAAGGCGGAAAATCAGCGCTGCGACAGTCCCGCGCGCTAGGGATCTAAGACACAAAATGGAGCGTCATTGTAGTTTGCGGGCTGTGTTTGAGCAAGGTCGAGTGTGCTATCCGTCCCTTACAAACATGGGCTTTCGGCTACAATTCCATAGTTGGAATTCTGAACACAACTTATCCACCGCGGAGCCCTCCCCATGATCGTAATGATTACCGGCGCAAGTGCCGGATTTGGCGCAGCCATGGCACGTAAATTCGTGTCACATGGCCATCAAGTTATCGCTGCTGCGAGACGTAAGGACAGACTGGACAAACTCGCCGCCGAACTCGGCAGCGCGCTCTTGGCCATAGAGCTGGATGTCACCAGCAAGTCATCCATAGACCATATGATGGCAAGCTTACCCGCCGAATGGCAGTCACTAGACGTGTTGGTCAACAATGCCGGCTTAGCACTGGGACTAGAGCCCGCCCATCAAGCGCATTTACACGACTGGGACACCATGATTGCTACCAATTGCCAAGGTCTCGTCACCATGACACGTGCTGTCTTGCCAGGCATGGTGGATAGAGGCCGCGGCTTAGTCATCAATCTAGGCTCAGTCGCAGGCGCCTATCCTTATCCAGGTGGGAATGTGTATGGCGCAACCAAAGCCTTTGTGGATCAATTTACCCTGAATCTGCGCGCAGATTTGGTTGGCACTGGTGTCAGAGCCACCAATATTGCACCCGGCATGTCAGGCGGTACGGAATTCTCGAATGTGCGATTTAAAGGTGATGATGCCTCTGCAGCCAAGGTCTATCAGGGCACACAGCCACTCACAGCCGAGGATGTCGCAGAAGCCGCTTACTGGGTTGCGACATTGCCAGCACATGTCAACATTAACGGTATAGAAATGATGCCGGTATGTCAGGGCTTCTCGCCCTTCACCGTGAAACGTCAAAGCTAAATTACTGAAAACAGCATGGCTGAAAATAAGGAAACGGTATTCATCTGGCCAGTTCGTGTCTACTTTGAAGATACGGACACGGGAGGCATCGTTTTTTACGCAAACTATTTAAAATTTTTTGAACGTGCTCGCACTGAATGGTTAAGACATCAAGGCATAGGTCAACAAGTATTGGCGCAAACAGAAGAGCTGATGTTTGTAGTCAAAAACACGTCCATCGATTACCATGCGGCAGCGAAACTCGATGACGAGCTTGCAATCAGTGTGACCGTAGAAAAAATAGGTGGCGCATCTGTGAATTTTGCACAGCAAGCTTGGCGCATTAACAAAGGCGAACCTGTTTTACTGTGTAGTGGAAAAGTGCTCGTTGCTTGTGTTGATACTTACAGCTTGCGTCCGAAAGCTATGCCGCAATCACTCCATGCAAAACTTCTTACCGGATTGCATGGTAATTAAAAAATCTGACTCGACATATTCAAACAGAAAGTAATCATCATTATGACTGTCACCCAAGATCTTTCTTTTTTCTCACTGATCTCCGAGGCTTCAGTACCTGTCAAGCTCGTGATGCTCTTATTACTCATGGTATCGGCTATGAGCTGGAACTATATTTTCCGCAAAATGTTTGCGATTCGTAGCGCACTCAGACAAACACAAGAATTTGAAAATATTTTTTGGTCGGGCGCGAATTTAAATGTCTTGTATGAAGAAACCACCTCCATCTCGCGTCAACGCAGCGGTAAAGCTGGTGGCTTAGAACGCATCTTTGAAGCCGGTATGGAAGAGTATCGCAAAGCCAAGCAATCATTCGGAGCAAGTGAAATTGACACTGGCGCATTATTAGAAAGTGCGCGCCGTGCTATGCGTGCTGCTTATCAACGAGAAATGGATGCACTGGAATCTCGTTTGGCTTTTCTCGCTTCCGTTGGTTCCGTTTCTCCTTATGTCGGTTTATTTGGCACAGTCTGGGGGATTATGAATTCATTCCGTGGACTCGCTAATGTTCAACAAGCTTCATTAGCTTCTGTAGCGCCTGGTATCGCAGAAGCATTAATTGCAACAGCAATAGGTCTGTTTGCTGCGATTCCTGCTGTTGTGGCTTATAACCGTTACTCGCATGATGTAGACAGACTCGCTATACGCTTCGAAACTTTTATCGAAGAGTTTTCTAACATTTTGAATCGTCAGGCTCGCTGATGTCTCAACTCTCTTCATTGCGAAGCGGACGCACTCGCAAATTTAAAGCTGAGATCAACGTCGTGCCTTATATCGACGTGATGTTGGTGTTGCTCATTATTTTTATGGTGGTAGCACCCATTACGAATCCTAGCGTTATCAATTTACCCTCTGCAGGTAAAACCACACAGCCACCCACTGACTATATTGAAATCTCACTTAAAGCAGATCACTCTTCTGAAATCGGCATACATGGAAAAAAATCTACTAAGACTAAAGGCTCAGAAGATTTAATCCAAAACCTGCGTGAACTGCATAAAGAACATCCTGAATTACCAGTCATGATTGCTGCTGACAAGGACATTAAATATGAAGAAGTGGTGAACACTATCGGTGAAGCGAGCAAGCTAGGTATTCCCCGCGTCGGTCTGGCAACTAAATAATTTGTGTTTACGTATTCTCTTTAATGTCCACCAATTTCATCAAACGCATACCCTCTGAACCAGGACGTTGGCGCGCCATCATCTTGGCGTTGGTCATGCATTTGATTCTATTAGTCGTTTTGTGGTTTAGCGTTTCTTGGCAAAATCAAAAACCTGTCGCAGTCGAAGCAGAAATCTGGAGTCCACAGTCGACAGTTGCGGCACCTCCTCCACCGCCTGTGCCCGTTGCACCGCCAGAGCCTGCACCTGAACCAGTGAAAGCTCCCGAACCAGTAAAAAAAGTTGAGCCCGTCAAGCCAGTAAAAAGTGCGTCTGCAGACAACATCAAGAAAACAGCAGACATTGCATTAGAAAAAGAAAAGAAGCGTAAAGAAGAAAAAGAGTTAAAAGAAAAAGTAGAAGCTGCGAAAAAAGAAAAACTAGCTAAAGAAAAAGAAAAACAAGAAACCGATAAGTTGGCGGAGCTATTACGCAAGAAACAAGCAGAAGAAGCAAAAAAATTAGAAGAAGCTGAACGTAAAAAACAAGCAGAAGAAGAAAAAAGAAAACTCGCTGAAGAACAACGACAAAAACAAGAAGAAGCTGCGGCAGCTCAACGTGCTAAAGCGCGACATGAAGAAGATATGAGACGACTGGCTAGTGAAGCTAGT
>CANGLD010000140.1 GCA_947454475.1 Oxalobacteraceae bacterium | reverse complement strand
TTTACTTACACAGCTGCAGGCCAAGCGCTACAGTCTGGTCTGCAAACTACACTTGAAGAAGCTATTACAAAATTACCTATTCCTAAGGTAATGAGTTATCAACGTCCAGATGGCACAACAGTGCAATTTGTACGTCCAGTGCATAAGTTGATTGCTTTACATGGCAGTGACATTATTCCTCTTACCTTGTTAGGACTGCAATCCAGCAATGTCACTTTAGGTCATCGCTTCTTAAGCACACAAAAAGAAATTCTGATTCCCTCTGCTGAGAAATATGCTGACTTATTAGAAGCACAAGGTAAAGTCATTGCCAGCACACCCGTGCGTAAAGAAAAAATACGCTCAGCATTAATGAATCAAGCCGGTGCCGACAAAATTCTCATGCCTGAATCTTTGTTAGATGAAGTCACTGCACTGGTTGAATGGCCAGTGGTATATGAATGTCACTTCGATGAAGAATTTTTATCTGTACCTCAGGAATGCTTAATCCTGACTATGCAAACGAATCAAAAATATTTTGCTTTAACAGATACAGACGGCAAGCTGCGTTCGCGCTTTTTGATTGTCTCTAACTTAGCTACTGATGATCCACAGCATATTATCGAAGGTAATCAACGTGTAGTACGTCCACGCTTATCTGATGCAAAATTCTTTTTTGAGCAAGACAAAAAGAAAAAACTCAGCGATAGGCTTACGAATTTAAGTAGCGTGGTGTATCACAATAAGTTAGGGTCACAAGCCGAACGTAATCAACGTGTCGTCAATATCGCTACCGAGATCGCCACCTCGTTGGGCGCAGATAGCAAACTTGCGCAACGTGCAGCGCAATTGTCTAAAGCGGATTTACTCACTGACATGGTAGGTGAATTCCCAGAGTTACAGGGCATTATGGGTACTTACTATGCACAGCATGATGGCGAACATGCTGAAGTTGCCACTGCTATTTCAGAACACTATCAACCACGTTTTGCAGGTGATGCACTTCCAACTACTGCCACCGGTACGGTTGTAGCATTAGCAGACAAATGTGAAACCTTAGTCGGTATCTGGGGGATAGGCTTAGCACCGACTGGCGATAAAGATCCTTACGCATTGCGCCGCCATGCATTAGGTATTTTGCGTATGCTGATAGAAAAACGTTTAGCACTTTCGCTCTCGCATTTAGTTCAACAAAGTGCTGTCAATTTTTCTGGCAATGCCCATTTTTCTGATCCCTCACAAGATGTCCTGCATTTTCTGTATGACCGTCTGCGTGGATTATTACGTGAGCGCGGCTATGCACAAGATGCGATTGAAGCCGTGGTAGCACAGCATCCTGATCGATTAGATGATATTACCGAGCGATTAGATGCAGTGAAAGCTTTTGCTGCGCTACCAGAAAGCCAATCGCTAGCAGCCGCAAATAAACGCATCTCGAATATTTTGAAAAAAGTCGAAGGCGCGCATGCAGAAGTACAAGCCGCTTTGTTAGAAGAACCTGCAGAACAACGTTTATATGGTGCTATGACGGAAACCCGTGTTGCAGTCGATACAGCATTTGCGCAAGGAGATTTCGCCGCCACACTTAAAGCACTGGCTGCATTACGCGATGATGTCGATGCATTTTTTAATGATGTGATGGTGATGGCTGAACAACCAGCATTACGCGCTAATCGTTTAGCTTTGCTACATACTTTGCACGGCATGATGAATCGCGTTGCTGACATCTCTAAATTAGCGGCTTAATGATGTTGCAACAGCATCTCACTAAATAATGTCGCACCGATTTTTTATACACTCGCGTTGCATTCATCTCTCATGAAGTTGATTGTTATTGATCGTGATTGCGTGATTTCTCAACACGCTGATAACCATGAACATGGAATATCAGGATGGCAGACGCATTCCGATGCCATTGCAGCGATCGCCAAGCTAAACCAAAGTGCTTATCACGTTGTGGTAACAAGCAATCAACCTGGCATTGCAAAAGAACAGTTTGATATGAAAGAACTGAATGCCGTTCATAACAAACTGCATCGCACTGCACAGGCCTTAGGGGCGCATATTGATGCCATCTTTTTTTGTCCACATGCTGCACAAGACGACTGTGACTGTCGCCAACCTAAGCCTGGTATGTTGCAAGCAATAGGAAAACGTTTTGATATCAGCTTGAAGTATGTAGCTGTCGTGGGTGATACCCTACCAGTGTTACAAGCTGCTTTCGCAGTTGGCAGCGTGCCTTATTTATTACTCTCTGATACAGGCCAGCGTACTCGAGAAAAAGGTGGCCTGCCTCCCAGCACTATCGTTATGCAGGACTTACATGCAGTCGTAGAGAGCTTACATCAACGTGAACAATTAGCAGCTGAAACCGTAGAAGCTGCTCGCCATGCTCTACATAAGAAAAAATAATTGTTAACGCCATAGATTCAACCCATCCCTTGCTGGAGTCAGTATGTCCCAATCGGGTCTGTTTATAAGATCACTACTATTTGCTGGTTTGCTTTTGATTGCTACCGTGATCTGGGCTACTGCTTGTTTTGTTTTTTTCTTATTCCCTTATCGTCAACGTTATTGGGCAATCTCACGCTGGAATGTGTTTGTGATCTGGGCAGCACGCACGGTGTGTGGCATACACTATCAAATCAAAGGCTTTGACAATCTTCCTGATGCGCCAGTTATCTTGCTATCTAAACATCAGTCAGCATGGGAAACGATTTTTTATCTCTGCGTCATGCCGCGACCTTTAATTTTTGTGTTTAAGCGTGAATTATTGTTTGTGCCTTTTTTTGGTTGGGGCTTAGGCATGCTGAGAATGATTGCGATTAATCGTAGTAAAGGACGCGATGCTATGGCACAGGTGATCGCCACTGGCAAACAACGCTTAACAGATGGGCAATGGGTAATTATGTTCCCAGAAGGGACCCGTACTGCAGTGGGTAAACAAGGACAATACAAAGCTGGTGGAGCACATTTAGCTATAGGCACTTCCACTCCGGTCGTACCCATCGCAGTTAACTCAGGTGATTGCTGGCCACGCAATGCTTTCATCAAAACACCCGGCACGATTACCGTGTCTATCGGTAAACCCATCTCTCCAGAAGGGCATAATGCACAAAGTCTGATGCGCGAAGTCGAAAATTGGATAGAATCTGAAATGCGCGTCATTACACCTGATGCTTATTCACATAAAACTGGCGATGTTTAATTACACGGCTTTTATTGCAACTCACACTGCATGTCACTGACACGGCACTTACGCAAACATATGAATGATCCTAGCCAGCTATCACTGCTGCTGGATACTTGCACGCCAGATGTTGCCAAGACAGCGCCTGACACTGCACCGCAAACGAATATTGCCCCTGCTATTGATTTTGCTGTTGAATCCACGCCAGATACTAAACATCATTTAAGTGAAGCGCATCGTACGGTCAGCCCTAAACCAGGCACGCGACGTATCATGCTGGATCAGACTGCACTGGATTACCAATTACTCCGCTCTAAACGCCACACTATAGGTTTTGCGGTTAGTGAAGAGGGTTTACGAGTTACTGCTCCGCGCTGGGTTCCAGTTTCAGAAATTGAACTCGCGATTATTGAAAAACAAAATTGGATTTTCAATAAAATGAATGAGCAACGCGAGCGCTCTGTAAGACGCTTGCAACCGCCCATGCGTTGGCAAGATGGCGCTACCATTCCTTATCTGGGCACGACCATTACGATTACACTCGATGAGTCAGTGCAAGCTGGTGTACGTTTTGATGAAGCTTCACTTGTTTTATATGTCAGCTTGCCTGCATCGGCGAGTGAGCAACAATTAAAAGATCGTGTACTAGGTTGGTTACAAGGTGAAGCAAAAAAATTATTTGCAGAACGACTCGCAATTTATGCAGAAAAACTGCAAGTTAGTTTTCAAAGCTTTGCGCTTTCATCCGCTGCAACGCAATGGGGTTCATGCACAGCTGAAGGTCGTATACGATTAAATTGGCGGCTAATGCATTTTGCACTGCCTAATATTGATTACGTGATTGCCCATGAGTTAGCGCATCTGCGTGAAATGAATCATGGCCCTGAATTTTGGGCAACGGTGCAATCTGTTTTTCCAGAGTTTGCAGCTGTGCGTAAAGCTTTACGCAATCACGAGCCTGAAAAACTGCCCGTATTTTAAAAGGATTTCATATGCGCTTACTTCACACCATGCTGCGGGTCGGCGATATGCAGCGCTCAATCGATTTTTATACCAAAGTCATGGGCATGACTTTACTGCGCACTACAGACAGACCTGATCAAAAATACACTTTGGCATTTTTAGGTTATGGCAGCAATCCTGATCATGCTGAGATTGAACTAACCTTTAATTATGGTGTTGATCACTATGACCTAGGTACTGCGTATGGCCATATCGCTATCGGCGTTCAAGATGCAGCAGCAACTTGCGCTGCAGTTAAAGCCAGTGGTGGCAATGTCACACGCGAAGCAGGTCCTGTAAAAGGCGGCAATACTGTGATTGCGTTTATTCAGGACCCAGATGGTTACAAGATAGAGTTGATAGAGCGGGATGCATAATTAAGACCACCTAAGTAGATCAATAAAAATACTGTCATCTTTCTCTTAATATCCACACTCACTCACAACTCCTCTCAACGATAAGCAGTAAATTTTCTGTGTAGCGTTTCGCATAATCATCACAGCGCACAGTAATAATACGATTTTCATTCGCGGGCATATAAGTAATTTTCCCTGCTCTAGAATCAACAATGAGATCTATTCTTAATTGATGCTCTGATTCAGATTGCTTGTTGGAAGATTGAATATTACTTAATGCAAGACTGGGCAAAGTTTTTGCTGAGATGCGGCAGCTAGGTCTGTACACTTTTAATAAGCGCATTCCCATTAATTTGGCTGCAAGAATGAGTAAATCAGTTGTATAGGGCGGTTTGAATTCGTTATTGAAAATATTTCCTTGCGTAGTAATTTTCTTTATTTCGCATAAAATATTTAATGCCCAAAAGAAATCCTCTTTTACCAGAGTCTCACTCTCTCCTATCATTCTTTTTTGTAAGCGCAGGAAAGTCATGGTGCTTGTTCCTTTTATTATTTAAAAAGGAAACAAATCTATTTACAGACATCCTAGTGGTCAATCTACTTTTCAAACTTTTGCAGAATACGCACAAACCCAGCGTATGCATTATCGCAATTCAAGCAAACTAGATGATTGCTCAACTTATGCTTGTGTAGCTAATTCATTAGCCAACAACACAAATTGTTCAACTGAGACTGTTTCTGGTCTCACAGTAGGATCTATGTGTAGATCTATGAGTTGGTTTTCAGTGAATAGCCCAGACAAACAATTACGTAAGACTTTGCGTCTTTGAGAAAAAGCTTTGGTAACAACGAGCTCTAGTTTATGTTGTTCGCATTCCAAAGGTTTAGCAATTGGATTCATACGTACTATGGCTGATTCCACTTTAGGGGGTGGATCAAATGCTGTAGGCGGCACGATGAATAAACAATCCATTGCATAGCGCCATTGCTGCATGACAGAAAGACGGCCATATTCTTTACCGCCAGGTT
>CANGLD010000139.1 GCA_947454475.1 Oxalobacteraceae bacterium | reverse complement strand
CTTTTGATGCGAGCTTAGGAAGATAGGCAGCGGGTAAAAAAGGATCGTTGCGTGCATTTAGAACTAAGGTTGGTACGGTAATGAGTGGCAGTACATGTTTTGCGCTAGCGCGATTCCAATAATCATTCGTGTCACGATAGCCATGTAAGGGCGCAGTAATCACATTATCGAACTCATATAAATCACGTGCTGCAAGCAAAGTAGCGACATCAAATAATTTTGGAAATTGTTTGAGTTTTTGTAGGCACTTAGGTTTTAGTGTACGCAAAAATGATTGTGTATAAATCATATTAATCCCACGTGAAAGCGCAGCACCTCCTGCAGCAAGATCAAGAGGAGCGGAGATAGCGCAAGCCGCATCAACGAAGTTGGATTCTTCTGCAAACTCACCTAACCAGCGTAATAATGCATTGCCACCGAGTGAAACACCGGATGCAAAAAAATGTGAACTCTGTGCACACGCTGTATGTTGTTTTAAACGTCGCATTATCCAGTTGATTTCATTTGCATCGCCCGAATGATAAAAGCGTGGCGCAAGATTCAATTCGCCTGAGCAACCACGGAAATGCGGTATGGCAGCTGACCATCCGCATTGTGCGAGGTGATGCATGAGTGAGCGTGCGTAATGACTTTGCGAAGAACCTTCTAAGCCATGAAATAAAACAAGGAATGGTTTGTTGGGGTTGCCAACTAAAAAATCAACATCAATGAAATCATCGTCGGGAGTAGTCCATCGTTCACGACGCAGAGCTGGTGTTGCAGTGCGCATGAGTTTGGCAGGGACGATGGTTTGTGCGTGACCACCAGGTAGCCAGCGTGGGGCGACATAATCGCCTTGTGAAATCATGGGAATCATGGAATGTGGCACGGTGTGCCTTGTTAAATGTTGTGCTTAATGCGGGAGTGCTTAATGAAGTACTGATGCATCAGCGTGATGATGATCAGATACCTTACCTGCTGCTACAGAAGCATGATGCATGACGATGCGCCAGCCTTGTGGTGTCTTCAAATAGACATTGGTAGCAATGATGTGTGCTTCTTCAAAATTGGTTTCTTCAGCGAGTTTGATTTCTTCAATCACTGAATGCACAGCTGACATCATGTTTTGTGTGATGTGCAGATTGCGTGGAAGTATATGCACAGGTCCACGTTCAAATATCATTTCCCATGATTCACGTATCGCAGCATGACCATGTAAACGTGGTGCACCAGGATGTACACAGACGATCTCTTCATCATCTGCCCATAAGGCCATTAAGCTTTCTAAGTCAGCGCGTGCAATCGCATCATAAAACGCATGTTCAGCGTCTTCAGCAGTTGCAAGGAATTGTTTTTGAGCGCTAGACATAGAAATATTTTTAATGCTTATGTGAAGTCACGCCTGGTTTGAGGCGATAAATCGTGCTGCAGTAGGGGCAGCGTGCTTCACCATTATCAGCAAATTCAAGAAACACTCTGGGATGCGACGACCAAATGGGCATCGCATCATTCGGGCAGTGTGCAGGTAAATCTTTGCTGTCGAGTTCAACAGGTTTGCTATTGGTGCTCATTCATTACTCCGGTGTGCTTGCTCGTTGTTGCTTATACCAAGGTCAACCAGTGACTATATTGCGGTGCTTTGCCAGCAACAACATCAAAAAACAGAGCTTGCAGTTTTTCTGTGATGGGGCCACGACTACCACTACCTATGGTGCGGTTGTCTAATTCACGAATAGGTGTGACTTCAGCTGCAGTGCCTGTAAAGAAGGCTTCATCGGCGCAATACATTTCATCACGTGTAATGCGCTTTTCTATCACTTCTATGCCCATGTCGCGTGCCATAGTTAAAACAGAGTCACGGGTAATGCCATCTAAGCAGCTAGCTAAATCAGGGGTGTAAATTTTTCCTGCTTTGACGATGAATACATTTTCGCCGGCGCCTTCTGAAACATAACCATCGGTGTCGAGTAAGAGTGCTTCATCGTAGCCATCCGCCGTGACTTCTTGGTTGGCGAGTATGGAATTGATGTAATAGCCACTCGCTTTTGCACGCACCATGGATACATTCACATGATGGCGAGTAAAAGAGGAAGTTTTAACGCGTATGCCACGTGCTAAACCATCTTCACCTAAGTAAGCACCCCATGGCCATGCTGCGATGGAAACGTGAATCGTGTTGCCGCGAGCAGAGACGCCCATTTTTTCTGAGCCTATCCAAGCCAATGGACGTAAATAACAAGATTCCAGTTTGTTTGCTTTCACCACTTCACGTTGGGCAGCCATGATGGTGTCCATGTCGTAGGGGATCTGCATTTGGAAAATTTTTGCCGAGTTGAACAAACGCTGGGTATGTTCTTTTAAGCGGAAGATCGCCGTTCCTTGGGGTGTTTTATAGGCGCGCACGCCTTCAAAAACTGCCATGCCGTAATGCAGACTATGCGTCAACACATGTAGTGTTGCATCGCGCCAGTCAATTAAGTGGCCGTCTTTCCAGATTTTTCCGTCGCGGTCAGCCATGGACATAACAGTTTCTCCAATCAATTTTCGAATCCGTGATTTTAGCGGATTAGCTCAGCTTTAACGTCTTCTCTGTAGAATATTGGTTTGCCGGCCGCCAGAATTGTGTGCGCTGGTTGTTCAACTTCTATCATGAATCTCCCAAATACCGCCGCACCTAGTCTGGAAAAAACAGCCTTTCTTGAAGCATTACGCGTGGGTTCGCAGACGATTCCTGGGCTTTTGGCCTGGGGATTGGTGACGGGTATGGCGATGGTGCAGTCTGGTCTTAGCTTGTGGCAGGCTTTGCTCATGACGTTCACTGTCTATGCCGGATCAGCGCAATTAGCTGTATTGCCTTTGATTGCAG
Organism: Oxalobacteraceae bacterium; assembly: GCA_947454475.1. GTDB lineage: Bacteria > Pseudomonadota > Gammaproteobacteria > Burkholderiales > Burkholderiaceae_D > Pernthalerella. The sequence goes on along the minus strand of CANGLD010000139.1, from coordinate 2,749 downwards.
CCGCTGTACCGGCTTCGATTATTTTTCTCACCGCCGTGTTGGTGAATTTACGTTTTGTGATTTTCAGTGCAGTGTTGGCGCCGCATTTTTCCCATCTGCGTTGGTATCAGAGATTGATCTGTGGTTACTTTCATGTGGACATGATGATGGGTGTTTTCCCACGTCGCTTTCCCGGTCCGGCGCATGAAAATCGGCAGGAAAAGCTAGGATATTTTGTCGGATTGGCAGTGCCCACTTGGACTAGCTGGCAAGTGGGTAGTGTGGCGGGCATGTTGTTGGCAAGTCAGATACCACCTAGCTGGGGCATAGGTTTTGCCGGAACATTGGCGCTACTGACGATTACGATTCCACTGATTAAAAATTGGGCAGCCGTGTCTGGTGTGGTGGTTGCCGGAGTAGTTGCCGTATTGGCTATTAGTTGGCCATACAGATTAGGTTTAGTGGTGGCGATTTTTGCAGGAATAGCCGCAGCGATGCTGGTGGATCACTATACCGAGGAGCAGGAATGACAGCGCTCGACTACTGCCTACTCATGCTGTTGCTCACTGCAGCGACTTTTCTTACCCGCAGTTTTTTTGTGGTGTTGGGGAGTGCAGTCAAGCTACCTTCTTGGGTGCAGCATGCCTTGCAATATGCACCTGCAACGGCATTGGCTGCGATTATTGCGCCAGATTTATTTCTGACCAATGCAGCGATGCTGCCTTTATGGGGCAATCTAAAACTGCTTTCTGCGCTATGTGCTGTGCTGTTTTTCCTACTTACACGACATATGGTCGGGACGATTGTCTTTGGCATGCTGTGTTTTACTGTTTTGCGCATTTTCTTAGCCTGATTTCACCTTACTTTTATAGCTACAAAACCTTGCAGAAACCTATAAAAGCACCTGCTTGAAGGGGCGGGATAAGGGGTGCACTGGGGTAAAATACGCGTTTCCCCAATTTAACTTATCGAGCCGATCATGAAATTCAACCGACTCAGCGACCTCATTGCAAAAGATCAATTACGTGGCAAGCGCGTTTTCATACGCGCTGACATGAATGTGCCGCAAGATGATGCCGGCCACATCACGGAAGACACACGTATTCGTGCCTCTGTGCCTGCTATTCAAGCTGCGTTAAAAGCGGGTGCTGCAGTGATGGTGACTTCGCATTTGGGACGTCCGGTTGAAGGGGATTTCAAACCTGAAGATTCACTCGCTCCTATCGCAGTCCGTTTATCTGAGTTGTTAGGACAACCTGTTCCTTTGCTGCAGAACTGGGTAGATGGTGTAACGGTGGCGGCTGGTCAAGTGGTCTTACTAGAAAATTGCCGAGTGAATCCTGGCGAAAAGAAAAACAATGACGAGTTAGCAAAGAAAATGGCAGCACTGTGCGACATCTATGTAAATGACGCCTTTGGTACAGCGCATCGTGCAGAAGCCACTACACATGGCATTGCAAAATATGCAGCGATTGCTTGTGCAGGTCCTTTGTTAGCTGCTGAGCTTGATGCCTTGGGTAAGGCATTAGGTCAACCTGCTCGCCCTTTGACTGCGATTGTTGCGGGCTCTAAGGTGTCAACTAAATTAACCATCCTGACTTCTCTGGCTGAGAAAGTAGATCAGTTAATCGTAGGTGGTGGTATTGCAAATACGTTTATGTTGGCAGCAGGTCTGCCGATAGGAAAATCCTTAGCTGAACCAGATTTATTGCCTGAAGCACGTGCCATTATTGAGATGATGGCGAAACGTGGTGCATCAGTGCCGATTCCTACTGATGTGGTGTGTGCAAAAGAATTTTCAGCGAATGCGACAGCAACAGTAAAAGCAGTCAAAGATGTTGCAGCCGATGACATGATTCTTGATATCGGACCAGAGACTGCAAAAGTTTTAGCTGGCATGGTGAAGCAATCCGGTACGATCGTTTGGAATGGTCCAGTTGGTGTATTCGAGTTTGATCAGTTTGGCAATGGCACCAAAGAATTAGCAATAGCGATTGCTGCTTCATCCGGGTTTTCCATTGCAGGTGGTGGCGATACCTTAGCAGCGATTGCGAAATATCACATCGCAGATAAAGTAGGTTATATCTCTACCGGTGGTGGAGCATTCCTAGAATTCTTAGAAGGTAAAACTTTACCTGCTGTAGAAATTCTGGAGCAGCGTGCACACTAATGTGCAAACAGCATTGTATTTATAAAGACTCACTATGAACCATCGCGCTACCAAGATTGTTGCCACTATCGGCCCTGCTTCGAGTAGTCGCGAGGTGTTAAAGCGCATGATAGAAGCGGGTGTCGATGTAGTGCGACTCAACTTCTCACACGGCAAAGCAGAAGATCATGTCGCACGTGCCGCACTTGTGCGTGAAATTGCTGCCGAATGTGGTCGTGTTGTTGCGGTGATGGCTGACTTGCAAGGGCCTAAAATACGTATAGGTAAATTTGCAGAAGGTAAGATAGAACTGCAAAAAGGTGATCATTTTATTCTTGATGCTGCCTGCGAATTAGGTAATCAAGACATCGTTGGTTTGGATTACAAAGAATTACCTGCAGATTTAAAGCCTAATGATGTCTTGCTATTGAATGATGGCTTGATCGTGTTAGTGGTTGATCGTATTGTAGGTTCACAAATTTTTACGACTGTGAAAATTGGTGGTGAACTCTCCAACAACAAAGGCATTAATCGTCAGGGTGGTGGACTGTCTGCACCTGCATTGACTTCCAAAGACATGGAAGACATTAAGACTGCATTAGTGTTTGAGGCTGATTACAT
>CANGLD010000138.1 GCA_947454475.1 Oxalobacteraceae bacterium | reverse complement strand
GTGACATTAACGAGCAAAATTCCTCAAACTGATTTTATTGCTCTGCTTGCTGATCAAAATCCCAATCCTGTGTGTGTAGGTTTTCATGTACTGCCAAATAATGAACCTACCTATTCTGTGCGCATCAAAGTTGCAGAAACTTCTAGCATCGTTGCAGTTGTACGCTCAGAAGGAAAATGGTTTTATACACTGCGTGACATCACTGTCATGGTTGGTGGTTGTTTAGGCTAAGAATCTTAAATTTTTAGACGTAATAGATTAGGTTTTTTCGTACGATTACGCTGCGCTAATCGTACCTACCGCACCACCAAATAAAACCTTTTTTGTAGTTTTTGTAGGGACGAATAGCCTAGCGTATTCGTCCGCAATCAACGTATGACATTCGGCATTTGGTGCAATGCTAACAAACATCGTCCGTAATCACGAATAAAGTTTCACCTCTCAATTTGCGCTAGCACAAATAATAAAATCTTAGCTAGCCTAATCTTTAATCTTCATTACTACTGATGAAAATTTATTTTCATCATGACTAATTATTAGATTAAGGAATCATTGTATGAACATCACGAAACGTCAGTTTTTATATTCCACGCTCGCTCTTGCCTCTACTTCTGCTTTGTTAGGCACACCGCTCACAACTATTGCAGCAACCGCTGAAGATTTACACAAGGACTCACATCAAGCATTAGAAAATCTTTACACCACACAACCATTTTCTTCAACAATTAGTAAAAAAGCGAAAGCAATTCTTGTCTTCCCAAAAATAATTAAAGCTGGTTTAGTGTTTGGTGGCAGCTACGGCGAAGGCGTGCTGATGAAGGGCGATAAAGTAACGGATTATTTTAATTCTGTGTCTGGTTCATGGGGCTGGCAAGCTGGCGCAGAATCTTATGCTTATGTTGTCTTTCTCATGAGCGATCGCGCTGTGAGATATTTAGAAAAATCTAAAGGTTGGGAATTTGGAATCGGACCTAACATCGTAGTTGTGAATGAAGGTGCTGCTAAAAATTTATCCACTTCTACTTTAAAAGATGATGCCTATGCCTTTATTTTTGATCAACAGGGTTTAATGGCTAGTTTGAGTATTGAAGGTACAAAAATTAGTCGCATTAAAAGATAATTACAAACATAGGCTAACCACAATCATTCGCCTATAGTTATCCTACTCAGCCCAAGCTAGTAATTCACATCAAGCTACCTCACGATGGCATTACCGGCTTCGGGCGTCAAACTGGTACGCTGAGTCGTATCGTATCTATTCCCTTTCTCCTCGTACTCCCTCGCCCTTAATTAGATGTTTTCAGTGGCTAACTGCTGCAGACAGAATATCCCACCTCTCTTTACCTATTCGGCTTTAACTCATACACTTAGTGATAATCCGATTAATTCATCACGATTTATATAAAAAATAAATATTTTTTATATAAATAAAACTAAGGTCACCAACGGTTAAATCCCGCTTTTTAAAGAAGTGAAGAAAACATTAGCCATTTTTTTGCATCATCCTATGTGTTCTATTGAATCAGTCAATGGAATCATTAAATCTTTGTCACCGCGCTATGAATTTAAGATTTTTACTAAGCATAAGGTTGCAGAAGGATTTTTTGATGATGTAGCGATGGTGGTCTTCCCAGGTGGCGAAGGTGATGCTGAATCTTTTCGTTATTTACTAAAAAACAATAACTCAGACATACAACGTTTTTTACGCAAAGGTGGCAAATATCTGGGCATATGTATGGGGGCGTATTGGGCTGATGCCTATTATTTTGATATTTTAAAAACTACGCGTGCCGTGCAATATATACGTCGTTCAGGTGCTGACATTAAATCTTCTTACGGTACCACGACCCCCGTCATCTGGCAGGGAGAACAAAAGCGCATGTATTTTTATGATGGCCCCACTTTTATCGAAGGGGAATTTGAAAAAATTGCTAGTTATAGTAACGGCGATCCCATGGCCATCGTTCAAGCTGGAATAGGTCTAATTGGCTGCCATTTGGAAAGTGAACAAAGCTGGTACGCTAAAAAGAATATGCAACCGCACTGGCATCAAGGGACACATCACACCTTACTTTTAGATTTCGTCGTCGACTATCTTTTACACGATAAACAGCTACCTTTGTTTTAGCTAATTTATGGTATTTTGCTGTTAATAATCATACTTTTACTGCATGGGATGTTCATCACTGCTCCCTAACAGTTGAGTCATAAAAATTAACAAGCACTTATTATGAAAAAAATAATAATAGTTATTCTCTACATCACACTACAAATTTTTTCTGGTTCCGCTTTCGCGCTAGACGATCATATTATTGAAAAAGCCTATTTAGAAGATCCAACTGGATATTTAAATTTTGATCAGGCGCAAGAAAAATTATTTACACCTTATGAAGGATTGCTGAATAGAGGCTACAACCGTAATGTGTATTGGTTAAAAATTCGCTATGCACGTAAGTCGCCAAATGAGCGGATTTTTCTGAGGATACTGCCCACTTTTATTGATGACATAAAAATATATGAGAAAGTCGGAGAAAATTGGGAAAAAGACTTTTTAGGTGATCTCTCTCCTTACTCGCAACGGGAACACCCTGCCACAGCCTTCACACATGAAATAAAAAGTCACACATCAGATTTTATTTATGTTGAATTCAGAACCAAGACTTCAAAAATTATTGATGTTCAAATCTTAAGTGAAAAAGATCTGACTTTCGCAGAAGGCAGGCGTGATTTATTACTTGGCATTTATTTTGGAATTTTAGCTTTACTAATAAGTTGGACGATTTATAGCAATTACGTATTGCCTGATCGAGTGATTTTGTTTTTTATGCTGTTTCAGATGTCAGAGTTTGTACATGGATTTTCCCTCATGGGTTATCTGTCCAAATACATACTCCCTGATGATCCTATGATGGCAGATGACATAACCAGCATATTTGTTTTATTACATGTATTAGCAGGCGTTGTATTCAACCGAGCATTAATGAATGAAATACATAAAATAAAAAAATTAGTCTATGTCTATGATTTACTAACGATTTGTAACCTTGGTTTATTAGTAGCCTATTTCGCAGTTGATAAAGGTACTGCTGTTGCTGCATCAGGTGTGTTGGTTATTCCTATGGGCTTGGCTCTTTTTTATGTGCCTTATAAATTACGCACCTCTAAAATTGGCTACGAGCGCGGTATGTTTTGGGCTTATTTGCTATTAGCCTGTGGCTTGATGATAACGATTGCGCCTTATTTAGGCATACTGAAAGCTGCAGATTTCAGCCTTTATGCAAGTTTGTTGAATGGCTTTGTGACCTTAACTGCTCTCGCGTTTTTATTGCAGCAGCGCAGAACAGATCAAGAATTAGCTTTCTATGAAGCCAAATTGAATGCTGAGCTTGCTCAACAAGAAGTTGGCATTGAAAAACTCAAGCGTGAACAACAAAGCCAATTTATGGCTATGCTGAATCATGAATTAAAAACCCCTTTATCTATTATTAAAATTGCTCATTCATCTGATGCAGCATTTAGTAAGTTTAAAAGTCATATTTCTGGTGCCATTGCAGATATTACGAATGTCATTGATCGCTCATTATTAGCAGATAAATACGACAGCAATTCTCTTCCTATACAAAAAGATCATTTTTATCTTGAACCTATCATTCAAGATAAGTTAGTGAATAATTTCTTAAAACATGAGGTTGTTTTTCAATCTGAATCTGTTCCTCAGATAGAATCTGATTTGCAAATTACGAAAATTATTATTTCAAATATTCTTGATAATGCAAAAAAATATGGACATGAAAATACACCTATTAAAATTCAACTCGATAAAACTATCGTAGAAGGAAAATCTTACTCACGTCTTTCCGTAGCCAATCTCCCTGGTGATGTTGGCCTTCCCGATGAGACTCAAATATTTTCAAAATATTATCGAGCAACTAAAGCTTATAGTAAGACTGGATCCGGATTAGGCTTATATCTTATTAAAAGCCTTTCACAATTATTAGGTGGTGATGTAATCTACGAAGTCAAAGACGAATACATTACTTTCCATTTTCTACTTCCCCTTACCACATGAAAATCGTTTACGTAGAAGACCACACTGCATTACGTGAAGTACTGTGCCATGATTTACAAGAAAAAGGCTTTCACGTTGCAGGCGTCTCTAGTGGTGAAGAACTAGATGAACATTTTCAGCATACGAAAGCTGATTTACTTATTCTTGATATTAATCTTCCAAGGGAAAATGGCACGAGCATTGCACAACGCTATCGCGCTGCCCATCCTGAGATCTATATCATTATGCTGACAGTGCGCAGCACTCTCAGCGAAAAAATAATCGGCTATGAACACGGCGCTGATATGTATCTTCCTAAGCCAGTATCCTCGGAAGAGTTACACGCCGCTCTTTCAAGTATTAGTCGACGACTCAATCGGCAACATGAAACTGAAAAACATCCCATTTTAGATACACAGCGTATGACATTACTGTATGCAGGTTCCGAAGCAAGTTTAACAGGGACGGAGATGTTATTGCTGAAAAGTCTGATTGAAGCTAGTGAAAATCGCCTAGATTATTGGCGATTATTAGAAGTCATAGAAAAAGAGATCAATGAAAAAAATAAGAAAAATCTGGGTGTTTATATACACAGACTGAATCGTAAACTCACTGATTTAGGACTACATGATCCTTCTATACGAGCTTTATGGAAAGAAGGCTACCAGCTCACTCACAGAATAACTATCATTTGATTTAAGCAGGTAATGTAAATCTCACCTTAGAACCCGCAGTCGCTCTCCACTTCCCAGCTTTATCCTGCAGCACTACATCCACTCCCCAACCACGAGCAGCGCTATTAATCTGCACCGGTGGCAACATGAAAAATACTTTGGTTAAGGCATCTGCCATCACACAACTAGGCGCCAATACTGTCACCGAAGACCAATACGATGGTGAATCACCTGAGTGGGGATTCAAAATATGATGGTGTTTATGATCAGCACTAAACACAGTGTGTGAGTCAGATGAAGTCGCCATCGCTCTACCATCAGCGACAATAATTGGCATAGACGATTTGATGCTATCTAATGGATGGTCTTGTCTAGACTCTGATTTTTTAAGTTCACCCAAAGCCGCGTGCTCAATACTAAAAGACCAAGGCTGATCATTCGGTGCATGGCCAAGTAAAGAGGTTTCGCCCGCATCAATCACGGCATGTCGTATGCCATGCGATTCTAGCGCAGCACGTGCTTTATCCGAAGCATAGCCTTGCGCAATGCCATTGAGTGACAAACTCATGCCAGATAAATTTAAGCGCACGACTGATGCAGAGGACTCTACTGCACGCCAATTCACATTTTGTTTTGCTCGTTGTAGTTCACGCTGACTTGGTAAGCGTGATTCCTCTGTCGCTTTAGACCACACTTTCCATAAAGGCTGCATACTGACATCAAAGGCACCAGCACTACGCATTGAAACTTTTTTGGCTAAATCTAAAACCACTATTAAGTCAGCATCAGGCTGCTGCAACACGCCGCGTGCATTTAAACGACTAAGCGCACTATCGGGATCAAATAAACTCATTTGACGCTCTACACTACGTATGGCATTGACTGCTGCAGTTAAAGCCGTTTCAAGTTGATCGACATTTTCATGCGC
>CANGLD010000137.1 GCA_947454475.1 Oxalobacteraceae bacterium | reverse complement strand
TTTCATCTTCAAAAAATTCTATGTAGTGTGTGTTATTTTCATGACTACCATGCCCTAGTAAAAAAATATTAGCATTATTTTTTAATCGGTCTGTAATCATATTTTTTATTTTAGATTGATCTATTTTTGCATTTTTTAGTCCTTCTATTTCATGAGCTAGGCCTGAACGTTTGGCCATGAAATGTAAAAAATCAGCTTCGGATTCAATCTGTCTGGGGCCGTAAATAACGGCGATTTCTATTTTTTTTTCTTGCTTGGCTTCGGAGAAAGACGAAATCTCGTCAGAGAAAGAGGAAAACTCTTCAGAGCTGGAATGCTCTTGCGAGTGAATCGATGGGCGTGTAGGTGGAATGTTTTTCATGATACCGAGTAGGTATCGATGATCGAACAAAAGTTCTGAGAATTATCCTAATTCAAGAAAATTAATTACTTGCTTATTAGCTGGAGATGAATCTTCCGCCATGAAATAGTAAAGGTGGCTTGGCTTCATAAGCAAAGCGCTCGACTTCGCCAACAAAAATAACATGATCACCTTCTGGATAGCGGCTACGGTTATGACATTCAAACCAAGCAGCATTTCCACTTAAGATAGGTAGCCCTGTTTCTGATAACTCATAGGGCACGCCTTCAAAGCGATTTTCTATACGGCTGGCGAATCGTTCTGCCAATGGTGCTTGTTCTGCAGAAAGCACATTAATCACATAGTGAGAATTGGTAGTAAAAAATGGCAGGCTACGAGCGTTTTGCGACAAGCTCCATAAAACCAAAGGCGGCGTGAGCGATACCGAGTTGAATGAACTAGCGGTCAAGCCGAAAAATGCGCCTTGCTCATCGCGCGTCGTGATAATTGTGACGCCAGTTGCAAATTGCGATAAAGCTGAGCGAAATGCGCGTGGGTCTGACGTATCCGGTGTAGCGGCTAGTTGTGGCTGATTCATGGTGGTAAGCGTGTAAGAATTTCAGCAATTATGCCGAAAAAGCTGTTTCTTTGTGGAACTGCGATATTTTTCGTAAAATCAGGTCACTCTATGACCTCAAATCACTCCTTACTGACTATTTTGCATGAGCATGCGCTAGCGCATGGCGATAGCATTGCGCATCTTTTGTCAGATCGCGTCATTACTTACCGACGGTTCTGGTCGCGTATAGAGCGTGCATCCGCCCGATTGCAGGGTGAATGGGATGTAAAAGCTGGCGATATCGTTATTTATTGGGGGCTGGGTCATCCAGATGCGATCATTCTCTATTGTGCATTGTTGCGTATCGGTGCCAAGCTATTTCCCTGTGAAGATTGCGATGCTGAATATGTAGAGCGCATGGTAGAGAAAATGCATTGTGATTTAGTTGTACATGATGATGCGCTCAGTTTTTCCGTAGGTGAGGCAAGGTCCTTATCTGCTTTATTAGCAGACTGGTGTCATTTCGATCCAGTTGTCATGCAAGATGAAAGTTCTACGCCTACTTTATATTTACCGAATTTAAGTGGAAATAATGAAGAGGCAATAAGTGTTGGTGAATTAATGCAGAATATCGCTGTGCTTGAACAAGTTAAAGATGATGGAACTATTCGAGTGGATGGTCCGATTTTTCTTAAAGAGAAACTCACTCAACTTATTCTTCCAGTTTTGATAGCAAGACGACGTTTATTATTTTCATTAATTGAGCCGTTGTGAAGAATCAGCTAAGAAAAATTTTCTTGTCACTTCGAATTGTGAAGTAAATAAATCTAAGGATGTAATCATGCAAGAAGAAATGGCAACAGTAGGTGGTGGTTGTTTTTGGTGTGTAGAGGCTGTATTTCAACGTGTGCGAGGTGTGCGCTTAGTTGAGTCTGGCTATAGCGGTGGAAAGACAATTAACCCAACCTATGAGCAAATTTGTCGAGGTGATACGCAACATGCAGAAGTGGTGCGTATACATTTTGATCCAGCAGTGATCACTTATCAAGAGTTGCTAGAAATATTTTTCACTACCCATGATCCGACTACCTTGAATCAGCAAGGCAATGATGTAGGAACTCAGTATCGTTCAGTCATTTATACACATAGCGAAGAGCAAATACAGATCGCAAAAAAAGTGATGCAAGATATGGTAGCGATATGGGACGCACCTATAGTGACAGAACTACTGGAAGCACCTATTTTCTATGTGGCAGAAGACTATCATCAAAATTATTTTGTAAATAATCCTAATCAGCCTTATTGTGCTTATGTAGTTGCACCCAAAGTGGCTAAGCTACGTAAGTACCATGCAGATAAATTGAAATAACGCGATTGAAACCTTATAAAAATTTATTAAGGTTGCAAACGACTGCGCTGCCACATCCCATTCGGCGTTAGCGTATATAAAACGCGATCATGCAAACGCGAGCGACGGCCCTGCCAGAATTCCAGCAAATCTGGTTTTAATCGATAGCCTCCCCAGTGTGTAGGGCGTGGAGGTGTATCACCAAATTTTTCGCTCGCTTCTTCAAACTGTTTTTCTAGTAATTCACGACTTTCTATAGGCATGCTTTGCGCAGAGGCGATCGCACCTAAGCGACTCTTAATAGGGCGTATTGAAAAATAGCTATCGTTTTCTTCATCAGTCACACGCTCTACCGTACCTTCTATACGGATTTGACGCTCTAATTCACCCCAATGAAAAGTAATAGCAGCATACGGATGTTCAAGTAAATCTTGCCCCTTGCGACTGCTGTAATTGGTATACCAAGTAAAGCCACGTGCATCAAAATCTTTAAGTAAAACGATACGTGCTGATGGTCGACCGAGTTTGCCTATCGTTGCCAGATTCATCGCATTCGGTTCAGGAATTTCAGCCGCTAATGCAGCATCAAACCAATGCGCAAATTGGCGAATGGGATCAGCATCCACCTCATGCTCAGACAACGTAGCCTGACTGTATTCAAGTCTGAGATCTGCAATCGACATAGTGTTAATCCTTTTTATGACTTTGTTTCGTATTAGAGAATGCTTTGCTTGCCGCAAGCGGAATGCCACACGCAATGATAGCGCCTAATCCCCAGAATACGGCATACAGACCTAAAGCAGTGCCGGCAGCACCAAAGGCAAGAGGTAGTGTGATGGCACTGGCATTGCCTATCGTAGCGCGTATACCGATTGCTTCAGCACCACGTCCTGCAGGTGCATTTTGATGTAATAGAGCGAGTACATTCGGTTGGCCGGTGCCGAGTGCGAGTCCTAATCCTGCTGCAGTGAGTGCCATGCTCAGTGGTTGCTGCATGAAAGGAAAGAGCAGGTAGCAACATGCAGCAGCACTTAACGCACCAGTAAGAATTTGCCATTCATGAAAGTGCTGTGTGATGCTGCGCATAGCTAATCGAATAATGAAAGTGGCGGCAGAAAATGTCGCTAGTATGGCGCCTATGGTGGAGGCAGAGAATCCGAGTTGTGAACCACGGATAGGTGTGACGAAAGTAAATAAATCCCAAGCTGCTGCAATCAAAATGCCAACGATATAAACACGGCGTAGTTCTTTTTCTTTCAGTAAGCTAACTATGCTCCCTGAGGAAGTCGTAGCGTGTTTAATCTGTTGTGGAATGCTAGGTAAATTGCCTAGCCATGCAAGTAGTAAAGCAAAAGCAGTGAACACTCCACACACTGCATAAGCAATTGCATAGTCGCTATGATCAATTACTATGCCAGCTATCAAGGGCCCAGAAAAAGCAGAAATAGAAAAGCCAAGTGAAAGCTTACTAAAATTATTCGTCCGTTCTTCTTTACTAGAGAGTGCGCCAACTGCATGTTGAGCGCTAATAAAAATTGCCATAAATCCTGTGCCAATCAATATCGCGCAGAGATAGAGAATGCTGAGGCCAGGAATCAAAGCTGCGAGCGCAACACCGAGTGAAGCTAATAATGCGCCAGCGATAAAAGGTTTACGTATACCTATGCGATCTATAGTGCGACCCATAACAATCGCCAATAGCATAGGAAAAACAGCGAATAAAGCTATCAAAGATCCTACTCTGAATTCTGAAGCATGCAAGGACAAGGCATACAGTGCTGTTGTGACACGCGCTGCCCCCAACGCAACATGTGCCAAGACGGCAATGGCCATAAGTTGTATTAGCGGGGGTGGAGACGGAAATTTCAACACAGCAGAGTTTTTAAATAAAACGCGTAGGCCTATAGTGTAAACCTGTTAGCGCCCCTCGTTTATGGTTATCCGTCATGAACACTAGGCTGTTAAGAGCTAGAGGCTGTCATCCGTTAAAATAGCGTCATGCTTAATCAATCTCATCATCCCGAACAAGCCAACACTGCGATAGATTTTAATCGTCGCTTTGGTGGTGTAGCACGCTTATATGGCGAAGCTGGCTTAGCGCGCTTTCGCTCTGCGCATATTTGTGTGATAGGGGTGGGTGGCGTAGGTTCTTGGAGTGTAGAAGCCTTAGCACGCAGTGCGATAGGCCATATCACCATGATTGATTTGGATCATTTGAGTGAATCGAATATTAATCGTCAACTACATGCCTTGACAGACACCTTAGGGCAGTCCAAAGTCGGTGCGCTTGCAGATCGTATTGCGCAAATTAACCCTGAATGCAAAGTCACACAAATAGAAGATTTTATTGAACCTGAAAATTTGTCTACCTTGCTGCAAGCAGGACAATATGATTTTGTGATTGATGCCATGGATAACGCAAAAACAAAAACAGCACTCATTGCGTATTGCCGTGAGCAGGGTATACGTTTACTCACTATCGGTAGTGCAGGAGGTCAGATTGATCCTACACGCATTCAAGTTTGTGATTTATCGCGCACTGAGCAAGAACCTTTATTAGCCCGCGTGAGAAAAAATTTACGCGCAGTGCATGGCTTCCCAAGGGGATCTAAAAATAAATTTGGTATTGATGCAGTATATTCGAGTGAGCCACTTAGATTTCCTGAAATATGCGAAACAGATGATGCTGCAGCAGGTGTAACTGGCTTAAATTGTGCGGGATTTGGTTCTGCAATTGTGGTTACAGCCAGTTTTGGTTTAATCGCTGCTGCTCATGTTTTAAAAAAATTAGCAGATGAAGCGGTTGTGTAAATCATGAGTCAGTGATCATTAGATTTGAATAAGATCACTGACTTTAATGCATGGCTAAATTTTAATAGCGCGTAAGCGCAAAGCATTCGCTATAACAGAAACAGAAGATAAACTCATCGCAGCGCTAGCTATCATAGGTGAGAGTAATAAGCCTAGCCATGGATATAAAACACCAGCAGCAATAGGCACACCAATAAAATTATAGGCAAAGGCAAAGAATAAATTTTGCCGTATATTTTTCATCGTCATGCGCGATAGCTGACTTGCTTTCGCAATACCTCTCAAATCACCTTTCACTAACACGATACGTGCGCTACTCATTGCCACATCTGTTCCCGTTCCCATGGCAATACCAACTTCAGCTTGCGCTAAAGCAGGGGCGTCATTCATGCCGTCGCCCGCCATAGCTACAACATGCCCTTGTTGTTGCAATTGTTTTATGAATGCATGTTTATCAGCAGGTAAAAATTCTGCATGGATTTCATCAATAGCGAGTTGTTTGGCAACTGCTTGCGCTGTAGTGTGATTATCACCCGTTAGCATAATAATTTTTACACCATCTGCATGAAGTAAACGTACAGCTTCTACACTTGTTG
>CANGLD010000136.1 GCA_947454475.1 Oxalobacteraceae bacterium | reverse complement strand
GTCCCTCTGAATTTTCATTATCAGCGTGGTCGCATCAAATGCGAAATTGGATTAGCTAAGGGTAAGAAACAGCATGACAAGCGCGACACCGAACGCATACGCGATACACAACGCGAAATCGCTAAGGTGATGAAACAAAACCGGCGCTAAGCTGCGGATTTCATATAAGAAAACTGCTGTTCACTTCCAAAAAACAAAAACCCCCAAAGCTTTGCAGCAGCGGGGGTCGAATACTTCTTTACTACCTATTGTTGCTTGTTATCTCAAGCCAATGACCGTAGTGTATAGAATAATTTCCTCAAGTCAATAACTTAAAGACAAAAATCAAATTTTCGTCGCTAGTTTTTGCCAGGTGTCGACGACAGAGTCGGGATTGAGTGAAATCGAAGCTATGCCCTCTTTCATTAACCAATCCGCAAAATCTGGATGATCCGAAGGTCCTTGGCCACAAATGCCTATGTATTTACCCTGTTTCAGGCAAGCAGCAATGGCCTGCGACAGCAAGACACCCACAGCCGGATCACGTTCATCAAAATCTGCCGCTAGTAACTCCATACCTGAATCACGATCCAGACCCAAGGTGAGCTGAGTTAAGTCGTTCGATCCGATTGAGAAGCCATCAAAATGCTCGAGGAATTGTTCAGCCAAGATAGCGTTCGAAGGCACTTCACACATCATGATCAAACGCAGACCGTTTTCACCACGCTTGAGACCGAATTTGCCCAACAAATTCACCACTTTCTCAGCCTGACCTAAGGTACGAACGAAGGGCACCATAATTTCTACATTGGTGAGACCCATGTCATTACGCACACGTTTCATGGCCAGACATTCCATCTCAAACGATTCAGCAAAATCTGCTGAGAGATAGCGCGCCGCTCCACGAAAACCCAACATAGGATTTTCTTCATCCGGCTCATAGCGTGAACCGCCTATGAGTTTTTTGTATTCATTGGATTTGAAATCGGAGAGACGAACAATCACAGGCTTAGGCCAGAACGCAGCGGCAATCGTTGCAATACCTTCAGCGAGTTTATCAACATAAAAAGCTTTAGGCGAAGCATGACCACGTGCTACTGACTCAACCGCTTTTTTCAGATCAGCATCCACATTCGGATAATCTAAAATCGCTTTAGGATGAACACCGATGTTGTTGTTGATGATGAATTCCAAACGCGCTAAACCTACACCATCATTAGGTATTGCTTGAAAATCAAATGCCAACTGAGGATTACCGACATTCATCATGATCTTGAGTGGCAGCTTAGGTAAACTACCTTGTGCGACTTCAGTAATTTCAGTCTCTATTAAACCATCATAGATTTTGCCTTCATCACCTTCAGCACAGGAGACGGTAACGAGCGTGCCATCTTTTAAAAGCTCAGTCGCATCACCACAACCAACAACAGCAGGCACACCTAATTCACGCGCAATAATCGCGGCATGACAAGTACGACCACCACGATTGGTGACGATCGCTGAAGCACGCTTCATCACAGGTTCCCAGTTAGGGTCCGTCATATCGGCAACGAGTACGTCACCAGGTTGCACGCGTTCCATTTCTTCTGGATCACGAATCACTCTGACTGGACCTGCACCAATTTTCTGACCAATCGCACGACCGTGTGTTAACACCACACCCGAACCTTTGAGTTTGAAACGTTGTTGAACATCGCCATGTTTTTGTTGCGATTTCACTGTTTCAGGACGAGCCTGCAAAATATAAAGTTTGCCATCACGTCCATCTTTACCCCATTCAATATCCATAGGGCGGCCGTAATGTTTTTCTATCGTGACTGCATAGGTCGCTAATTCAGCGATTTCAGCATCATCCAATGAATAACGATTGCGCTGCTCAATCGGCACATCAACCGTGCGCACAGAATGACCTGCTTTCTTCTCACCCGTAAATTCCATCTTGATGAGTTTGGATCCGATGTTGCGACGAATGATAGGCAACTTACCTTGCGCTAGCATAGGCTTATGCACATAGAATTCATCAGGATTCACTGCACCCTGCACTACAGTCTCACCTAAGCCATAGCTGGATGTGATGAAGACCACATCAGCAAAACCTGATTCTGTATCAATGGTGAACATCACACCGGATGATCCCAGATCAGAACGCACCATGCGCTGTACACCCGCTGACAAAGCAACTTCAGCATGCGTGAAACCTTTGTGTACACGATATGAAATCGCTCTATCGTTATACAGCGAAGCAAAGACATGCTTCATCGCATCGAGTACATTCTCAATACCGACTACGTTTAAGAAAGATTCTTGCTGACCTGCGAAGGAAGCATCAGGTAAATCTTCTGCCGTAGCAGAAGAACGCACAGCGAAAGACACTTCAGCCGCGGAGTCTTTCACCAACTGATGATAAAAATTTGTGATTTCTTCTTGGAGACGTGGTTGAAAAGGCGTCTCGATAATCCATTGACGAATTTCTGCACCAGCCTTGGCCAGCGCACGTACATCATCGATATCAAGATCAACCAGACGATCAGCTATACGATCCGCTAATGCCTTACCACCCGATTGGGTATGCGTTAGAAAATCACGAAATGCTTCTGCCGTGGTGGCGAAACCACCTGGCACTCGAACACCAACTCCTGCGAGCTGGCTAATCATCTCGCCTAGTGATGCATTTTTACCGCCGACGGACTCAACGTCCGTCATGCGCAGATTTTCAAAGGCGACAACGAAGGGCGCCCCTGAATCAGGGGCCTGCGTTACCCCCGGTTTTGCTGCGTTGGACATAACTACCTCTTTGATGGTGGGAAATCTGGCCGGAGCAAAGCGCATTTACGCTGTCCTTAGTCGAGCTAACGCAAGGCTGTTTGCCCGCAAGCTTCAAGACTGAGACATGACATAAGTTCATAGCGCTTTTACTCTGATTTATTTACTAGGAATTCGATTTAGCATGCCGCAACCCAGTCGGCATTTGTTATTCTGTAATGCGGCTTCATGTGAAGCTAAACAAGCATCATTTTACAGCTCAGAGTCGGTTTTTATAAGCAAACCAGCATACTTTTTATCTTATTTTTTTAATAACTCATGTCCGCTCAATCATCCACAGCAGCCCCCACAGAATCAGAACGTTTGGTTTTCTTTGTCTCAGACGGTACAGGGATTACCGCAGAGACCTTTGGTCACTCGGTTTTAACCCAATTTGACCTGCGTTTTAGGGAAATCAGACTACCTTTTATTGATTCTGCAGAAAAGGCGCATGAAGCTGTTCGTAAAATCAATGAAAGCTGTGATGCCGATGGCAAACGCCCCATCGTATTTTCTACATTAGTGAAAGCAGAGTTATCGCATATCGTACGTCAGTCCAGAGGCATGCACATGGATTTGATACAAACCTTTGTCGAGCCACTAGAACAAGAGTTTGGAATTAAGTCTACGCACACCATAGGTCGCAGTCACAACATCGCAGATTCTGAAGACTATAAAAATCGGATTGAAGCGATTAATTTCTCACTTGCCCATGATGATGGTCAATCACATAAAAATCTAGAAAATGCGGATGTGATCTTAGTCGGTGTGTCGCGTTCAGGTAAAACACCTACTAGCCTCTATCTCGCTATGCAATATGGCATTAAAGCAGCCAACTATCCTTTGATACCAGAAGATTTTGAGCGCGGTAAATTACCGAGTGGCTTGTTGCCTTATAAAGCAAAAATATTTGGCCTATCCATTGCACCAGAACGTTTAACTGAAGTACGCAATGAACGACGTCCAGGCAGTAAATATGCTGCGTTAGAAAATTGCCGTTATGAAGTCAATGAAGCAGAAAAAATGATGCACAAAGAAGGCATACGTTGGATGTCATCAACACTCAAATCGATAGAAGAAATCGCGACTATGATTTTGCAAGAGATACGCTCAGAAAAACGAGCTTATTATTAAGCAGGATGATAGAGATTTCAAATAACTCGTACCTACAAATTTTGTAGTCTTTGTAGGGCGCAATGTATTGCGCCGTATGGATACCAATTCAAACTTTAAAGATATTTTACGAACAATTACGCTGCGCTTATCGTTCTACAAAGTTCGATGAAATCGTAGGGATGATTAGCGTAGCGTAATCATCCGATAAACCATACCAAAATAATTTTCGTACGATTACGCTACGCTAATCGTACCTACGCAACTAAATATTGCAAATATTATTTTGCAAAATTGGTTTGTCTTAACTGCTCAAACATACAAACAGCAGCACTAGCTGCAACGTTTAATGATTCCATTGCTGCATCATGCGGAATGGCCAGTTGCACACTCGCTAAAGCTAATAATTCAGCAGAGACGCCCTGACCTTCATGCCCAAACAACCAAGCAAATTTTTTGCTTAAATCATATTCAAAAATCGATTGCTTGGCGTGTGAACTAGTAGCGACTACCGGTATGCCTGCATGCTGAATTAACGTAGGCAGATCACTGTTTTCAAAAATATCCACCACAAAATGTGCACCCATACCAGCACGTAAAACCTTAGGCGACCAAGCCGCTACCGTACTAGGTGAGCAAAATATTTTCTTAATACCTGCTGCAGCTGCACTACGCAAGATTGAGCCCACATTACCTGGATCTTGTAATTGATCTAAGAGTATTGCGCATTCACTTAAAGATTCAATGTTAGTTGGAATAGGCACATCGACTACAAATAAAATATCAACACCATTTTCAACTTGGCTGAGTGCAGCAAACAACGCATCCGGCAGTTGTATACAAGTTACTTGTCTTTCTAGACAGGCATTAAGAATGGCCAAGACTTCATGATGTGAAGAAGCGCTATCACTCACGACGCAGAATGAAGGCGCTACACGATGAGTTAACCAAGCCTGACATAAATGCACACCATCGAGTAAAGTTTGCCCTGCTTTTTTGCGCGCTTGCGCTGAAGTCGCTAGTTGTCGAATCTGCTTATAAAGCGGATTATCGCGCGATTGAATTATTTTGATAGACATCGTTATGCACCTTATTTAAGTGCAGCCGCATCAAGCAAAGCACGCACTGGCGCATAAGATTTTCTGTGCAATGGTGTCACACCATGCAAACGCAAACGCTCTAAATGCAGCGCGGTGGGATAGCCTTTATGCTGATCAAATGCATACTGCGGATACTGATCATGCATCACCATGAGTGCTGCATCACGTGCGGTCTTAGCAAGAATTGAAGCAGCAGAAATTTCTGCTACCTTATCATCGCCCTTCACTATCGCTTCTGTTCGTATTTGACAAACAGGGCAACGATTACCATCGATCAGCGCTAAAGTAGGTGTACTTGATAATGTTTCAATCGCTCTGCGCATAGCCAACATAGTCGCTTGCAAAATATTCAATGTATCAATTTCCGCTTCTGAACATTGGGCTATAGACCAAGCGATTGCATCACGCTTAATCTGCTCAGCAAGTGCCTCGCGCTTAGCTGCAGTGAGTTTTTTTGAATCACGTAAACCTGCAATCGGTTTTTCAGGATTGAGTATCACAGCTGCGGCAAATACAGGACCCGCGAGTGGACCGCGACCCGCTTCATCGACACCACAGATAATTTCATCTTTATAGTCAAACAAGGAAGCTGCGAGCTCAGTTTGTATCATGAGAGCACTTAGTGAATATTGCTTAACGACTTGGATTTAAGAGTTGCATCACAACGTGTGCACTCTCAGAAGCGGTATTGCGCATTAAGTCGTGATGCAAATCGATAAACCGTCTACGCAAGCGTTGACGGTTTTGAT
>CANGLD010000135.1 GCA_947454475.1 Oxalobacteraceae bacterium | reverse complement strand
TCTTCTCCGCTTTCGATTCTCATTTTTACCTGCTCAGCTAGATATAAATCTTCTAAGTTGTCTAGGTGTTCAAGAATCGCTTCTAAAGCAAAAAAATTCTTACTTCTACCAGTGCGTTGAGCAAGATTATCAAGTCTGACTTCAATCTCTTCTGGTAATTGGATGGCTAGCATAGTGGCTCCTTAAAGATTTTGAGGAGTGATGATCTTCTAATTTGCTGTATGAGTATAACGTACCCTGATTAAGGTGGTGCTGATATTTTTCAATCGTGAATTAGCGGTATAAAATTGTAGCAATAGTTATATCTAAACCCATATTTTCTTGGTGTGGCTAGGCATTAATCGACTTAGCCGTACAGAACCCCCATAAGATAAAAACCAATTGTTAAGTTGCCCTTAACTTTTCATGGCGAATTCTCGTCTTACATGCAGACTCCTAGTTTAGTGACGGATAACTAGCGGACTTGCCGCCGACTCTATCTCAACGGAGTACAGATGCAAAAGCAATCATTATTAGGATTTACTCTGATAGAAATTTTGATTGCTATGAGTTTAGTGTCTATAGCTATGTTAATTAGCTTGAATGGTCAATTAATAAGCAGACAAGCTGCACAAGAATATCAATATAAAAGTATCGCAATGCGTCATGCATCTGAGCTTGCAGCATGGATAGGATTGGTTGATGAGTTTTATAGGCGTGATCTCGAAAATACAAAGGCCATTCCAGTTTTAATGAATGAAATTTTGAATGGTGCAGCATCACTAGATCAGGCAAATTGTTTTTATGCTGAATGTAGTGTGGCGCAACAATTAAAATTTGATTTTGCGAATTGGTCTCAACGCTTAAAAACATTCGTGCCGGGAGCGCGTGTTGTGATTTGTCGCGATGATCAAGCTTGGAATAGTGTTAGTCAATCATGGCATTGGGAGTGTGATGGTAAAGATGAACTGTCACCCACAGTCATTAAGATAGGTTGGCCTATGAACGCTACAAATAAAATTTTTACGCCGGCCATCGTCTTTACTGTAGGTCCAATTTTCACAT
Organism: Oxalobacteraceae bacterium; assembly: GCA_947454475.1. Classification (GTDB taxonomy): domain Bacteria; phylum Pseudomonadota; class Gammaproteobacteria; order Burkholderiales; family Burkholderiaceae_D; genus Pernthalerella. Next base: position 4,718 of record CANGLD010000135.1, on the reverse strand, counting down.
GAGGCGACGCACTGCTTTCATGTCGCATGATGGCAGTATGTTGATTGAGTGTTTAATAGCGTCCACATTGGGTATGGCGACCATCATGGCGGCTATGATGGTGATGCAGCATGCCAATGCTAGTTACATCTGGCAGCAAGAAAATGCCGCAATAGAAGAGCGCGCAAATTATGCAATTGAATCTATCACCCGAGCAGTTAGACAAGCTGGATATCGAGATTATGTCATTCCGATTCAGGGCTACGATGCAATTGCTCAGGGAGATTTTATTCGGGGTGCAGATAATCGTACGATGAAGGCATCATCACAAGCTTTAGAAGAATTAGAGCTAAACGCCATTAACAGTAGCGATGTGCTTGCAATCCATTTTTCTGGTTCGGCCAATGCACAAGATCTTAGTATGATTAATTGCGCAGGTTTTGCTGTTACTCGAGCCACTGCGGAATCCAACGACATGGGTTGGAGTATTTTTTATGTAGCAAAAAATACTGTTGGAGAATCAGAATTGCGTTGTAAATATCGGGGTGCTCAGCAATGGCAATCACAAGCCTTGATTGATGGCGTGGAAGGCTTTCAAGTCTTATACGGCGTTGATACAGATGGCGATGGATTTTGTAATAACACACTGAACGCCAATGCAATTGATGAACATGATAGTCGCAGTGATGTAATGAATCATCCTCTAGATTCATGGTGGACTAGAGTGGTGTCGGTACATATCGCCTTACTATTGCGAGCGACAAATAAATCGAATCAGCAAGGCTATACTGAGTTTTTTGATTTATTTGGCAAGGAATATTCCTATCAATTCGCAGAGCGTGATCTTGGAACACATTTAGTAAGGAAAAATTTTCCTACTGAGGCGCAGCCCAAATTACGCCGTATTGTCAGAACGGTGATTTACCTCAATCAACCATTAACTGCATTTGATTAGATATGTCAAATTACATGACAGTCAAAATCTGCAAAAACAAGCTGCCATATCGAAAAAATGGCATGGCTATGTTGGCTTGTGTAGAAATTTTATTTGCAGCTTCATTACTGATGGTGTCGTCACGACTTTCATTAACTGAATCTGCAATCTTGAGCTCTCATGTGCAAGAAAAACAAATTGCTCTACAAGCGGCGCAGTTAGCATTGGTTGATGCAAGAGATGTGGTGAGAAAAGGATTGTTGGATGTGAGTTCAAATAAAAATATATCGTATGGCAGTTTAACGGGTAATCGTTTGCAGCTACATGGACATTTACAATCAAACTTACTACCTTTGTATCGCATTAAAATAATTGAAGTCGCAAAACCAAAAAACAACGCAGTGATAGAGGAAGGTTCCGTTGAGTTAAATAAAGAAATGATTTATAGAGTGACGGCATTAGGATATGGTGCGCAATCAACTACGCAAGTAATGCTGGAGTCAGATTTTTCTAAAATTAATTGTGTACAGCAGAGTGATTGTGTAAATTTTTTTCTACGTAGACTGAATTGGCGGCAATTGCATCAACTTCCATTAGATTGGTAATGGGATGATGTCAATGAAATCCTCTTCTCTTTTGTACTCAGTATCGATGCGGGGATTTGGATTATTAGAGTGCATGACCGTCTTAACTGTTACCGCTATTTTAATTTCTTTGTTAAGACCATCATTTAGAGATTTGATTGATACAGTGAGAGTGGTGACAGCAGCGAATCAACTGTATTCTGCAATAGGTCATACACGGTCTGAAGCGATGAAACGAGGAGCGCGTGTCGACTTAATTCCACTACTTGCTAAAGATTTTTCTCGTGGATGGGTGGTAATCGTTGATAGCAATGCGAATCATATCGCTGATGCAGGCGAATTGATTGTGCAGCGTAGTTCTGGTTTGCCAGATAATTTAATTATCAAGACACAGTTACGTGACAATGCATTTCCCTATCTTGCTTTTGATCCTAGTGGTCGTCCTCGTAGTAATGCCAGTAGTGACTTACCGCAGATAGGCTCGCTGCTTCTCACTGTAGGGCAGAAAAAACGCAAACTCATTATGGCATTTCTAGGGCGCGTCAGAATATGTGATCCAGATAAATCTTCCTCAACTTGTTAGAATAGCGCTCGCGATTTGTTCTTTTAGTCCCATTTGTCGGACTAGCCTTTAATTTGAAATCTCTGTGAACATGACAAACGATAGTGATGGCATGCGCCTAGCGTTGGAGCAGGCTGCAAAAAGCCTGTTAATAGCCACACCGAATCCACGTGTAGGCTGTGTCATTGTGCGCAATGGTGAAATTCTGGCTGAAGGACATACACATGCACCTGGCGAACCTCATGCTGAAGCCGATGCTTTGCGTAATGCTGCAGCAGCAGGCAAAGATGTGCGTGGTGCGACAGCGTACGTCACGTTAGAGCCATGTAGTCATCATGGTCGCACGCCTCCTTGTGCAGATGCATTCATCGCTGCTGGTATTGCGCGTGTAGTCATTGCTACGCTTGATTCCAATCCTTTAGTTGCAGGTGCCGGTGTTAGTCGATTAAAACAAGCTGGGATAGAGGTAGTGACCGGTGTGTTGGAAGCCGAAGCACGTGAAATAAATATCGGATTCTTTTCGCGCATGGAGCGCGGCCGTCCTTGGGTGCGGATGAAGATTGCTGCCAGTTTGGATGGAGGCACAGCGCTTTTAAATGGGAGTAGTCAGTGGATTACTTCTGAAGCAGCACGCGAAGATGGTCATGCTTGGCGAGCACAGTCTTGTGCCATCCTGACTGGTATTGGTACGGTCGTACAAGATAATCCGCAAATGAATGTAAGAGCGATTCCGACTTCACGTCAACCTAGACGGATCGTGATTGATAGTAAATTACAGATTAATCCAGAATCAAAAATTTTAGCTGGCGGAGGTACTTGGATTTTTGCAGCTCAATCTGATGCCAAGCACATCGCGCGGCTACAAGATCAAGGTGCAGAAGTTATTTTGCTACCAGATGCTAATGGCAAAGTTGATTTGCCAGAAGTCATGCGTGAATTAGGTCGACGTGAAATCAATGAATTACATGTCGAAGCTGGATATAAGCTCAATGGCTCTTTACTTAAAAATGGCTGTGTTGATGAATTACTGATTTATTTAGCACCTTGTTTGCTGGGTGAGTCGTTTGGCATGGCAAATTTATCCACGTTGATTGATTTAGCCGACCGTACTCAATTCACATTTCATGAATTCAAGCAGATAGGTGCAGACTTACGTTTGCGTGCACGTGATATTTCATCTCCCTTGACTTCTTCATCCGGAAAATAAAAATATGTTTACAGGTATCGTAGCAGCAGTAGGTCGTATTACGACTATCACAGCATTAGATGAGCATGATGCTCATGCAGGTGTGCGCTTACACATAGCAGCAGGTGGTATGGCACTCGATGATGTAGCGATTGGTGATTCCATCGCTATCAATGGCGCTTGTATGACGGTGACGCAAAAAACACAGGATGCTTTCACTGTTGATGTCTCACGTGAAAGCTTGAATTGCACAGTTGGCTTGGATGTGGTCGGTGAAGTCAATCTTGAAAAAGCACTGACCTTAGCGGATCGCTTAGGTGGTCATTTAGTGTCAGGGCATGTAGATGGTTTAGGCAAAGTCATGCGTTTTGAGCCTATAGGGGAATCTTGGGAATTGGTTATAGAAGCACCAGCGTCGCTGGCTAAATATCTCGCTTACAAAGGATCGATAGTGGTGAATGGCGTTTCTCTTACAGTGAATCGTGTCAGTGATAGCGCAACTGGCTGTGCAGTATCGATTAATCTCATTCCGCATACGATTGCAGCAACCACCTTAAAACACTTAAAAAGTGGCTCACAGGTGAATTTAGAGATAGATTTAATTGCGCGTTATGTAGAGCGCATGCTCTCGGTGACGGGATTGCAGGTATCGATGCCAAATTAGCACGCTTAATATTCAAGTAATACCCTAAGGGTAGTTGGCCGAAATCCTATAAAATGTGCGTCCATTCTGGATTAGCTCATGTCACTCTCAAGCACAAAAGAAATTATTGCCGAGCTGCGTGCCGGCCGCATGGTCATCCTCGTTGACGAGGAAGATCGTGAAAATGAAGGCGATCTCGTTCTGGCCGCCGATTTTGTTACGCCCGAAGCCATTAATTTTATGGCGCGATACGGTCGCGGACTGATTTGCTTAACACTGACGGAACAGCGTTGTGAGCAATTAAATCTATCCATGATGACGACGCGCAATGGCACATCGTATGGCACTAACTTCACTGTATCGATAGAAGCCGCAGAGGGCGTCACCACGGGCATATCAGCAGCAGATCGTTCACGCACCATAGAAGTTGCCGTTGCACGCCATGCTAAGCCTACCGATATCGTACAACCTGGACACATCTTTCCATTACGAGCTCAACGTGGTGGCGTATTAATGCGAGCAGGGCATACCGAAGCAGGTTGTGATTTAACTGAATTAGCTGGATTAACACCGGCTGCAGTCATCTGTGAAATTCTTAAAGATGATGGCACCATGGCACGTTTGCCTGACTTGATGGAATTTGCGCGTGAACATCAACTCAAAATTGGCACGATTGCGGATTTGATTCATTACCGCAGTCAAAACGAAAGTATTGTTGAGCGTGTTGCAGAACGCATGATGCAAACTCCTCATGGGAATTTTCGAGCGATTGCTTTTCGCGATAAACCAAGTCGCGGTGCACATTTAGCCTTAGTGCATGGTGACATTGC
>CANGLD010000134.1 GCA_947454475.1 Oxalobacteraceae bacterium | reverse complement strand
CGTATCAAAGGCTTGAAAGCACCCCTAGCTGCTTTTGTACGATTAAGTGAACCGATTCCTTTTGAATCGCCAGATGGTGAACCGGTCAAACTACTCATCTTTTTACTCATTCCAGATAATGTCACGCAACAGCACTTAGAGATCTTGTCTGAAATTGCTGAGATGTTTTCTGATAAAGCGTTTCGTGCTTCACTAACTGAAGATATCGATGCGCACTCGCTGCACACTCGCTTAGTGAGTTGGCACCCCGCCGAGCGTGACATGGCGTAAAGCCATGTTTCTTGTCTATGCCACTCAATTCACCTTTATCCATACAGCAGCTTTACGAAGATAATCTGCATGCCTTAAAGCTGGGTTGGATAGCTGGCATGAGCGGTGATCAGCGGTTAATTTTTGGTGATGCAGCTTCTGCCGCAGATCAGGTTGGCCATCTGAATTTGATTCATCCTGGTCGTATTCAAGTCTTTGGTCCGCAAGAGATTGATTACATCAATCGCATTTCAGAACATAGTCGGATTAGTCAAACGCGAGAACTCGTAGCTGGTACACCACCTGCTTTCATCATTGCGCAATCACTGGAACCTCATCCCTATTTAGTTCAGGTGTGTAACGAGCACAATATTCCTTTGCTCTCCACACCCCTACCTGCTGCGCAAGTGATTGATTACTTACGTGTCTATCTCTCTAAAAAACTCGCCTTGCGTATCACTATGCATGGTGTGTTTATGGATGTGCTAGGTGTCGGTGTATTAATTACGGGTGAATCCGGCCTAGGTAAGAGTGAACTCGGCCTAGAACTCATCTCGCGTGATCATGGTTTGGTCGCCGATGATGCAGTCGAATTCGCACGCATTGCACCTCACATGATAGAAGGACGTTGTCCGCCTTTATTACAAAATCTACTTGAAGTACGCGGACTAGGTTTATTAGATATCCGTACTATTTTTGGTGAAACCGCAGTGCGTCGCAAAATGCGTTTGAAATTAATTGTGCATTTAGTGCGCAGAAAAACGCTAGAAGAAAACTATGAACGACTACCCTTACATCAACAAACACAAGATGTTTTAGGATTAGCTGTACGTAAAGTCATCATTCCCGTTGAAGCAGGCCGCAATTTAGCCGTACTGTTAGAAGCGGCTGTTCGCAACACCATATTACAAATGCGTGGCATCGATACGCTGGCTGATTTTATGGAAAGACAGCAGCAAGCCATGGGGAATGAATAAGCGGTGTTAGCATGAACGCCTAGCACTGCTATTATTCCACTCATGCGCATTATTCTACTTACCGGCATTTCCGGCTCTGGCAAATCCGTAGGCCTCAACGTGCTTGAGGACGCTGGTTATTTTTGCGTCGATAATTTACCGCCCTCATTACTCCGCTCACTGGTTGAAACACGTGCTAGTGAAGGCGCAAAAAATCTTGCTGTTGCAGTCGATGCACGTAGTGCTAATTCATTAGCTTCCCTGCCTGCCGACATCAACTGGCTAAAAGAACAAGGCCATTTAGTTAAAGTCTTATTCTTAACTGCAAAAACTGAATCACTGATTAATCGTTTTTCTGAAACGCGTCGTAGCCATCCGCTTTCACATCGATTAGATTCCACTGCTGAACCAGGCAATCGTCCTACACTCATAGAATGCATACGCCAAGAACGCGACATGTTGGCAGAAGTGGAAGGATTGGGGCAGCTGATTGATACGTCGGGTTTATCTGCTAATCAGTTGCGCGCATGGATTAAAGAATTAGTTGAGAGTGAAAGCGTACCGCTCACTTTGCTTTTTGAATCCTTCGCATTTAAATACGGCGTGCCATTGGATGCAGATCTCGTGTTTGATGTGCGTGTCATACCGAATCCTTTTTATGACAAAGCATTGCGCCCTCTTACAGGACGCGACCAACCTGTGATTCAATTTTTAACATCACAACCGACTGCAATCGCTCTACAAGAAGACATTCGCGCTTTTATCGATAAATGGCTACCTGCCTATAAAGCAGATAATCGTAGCTATCTGACAGTCGCAATAGGTTGCACTGGTGGTCAGCATCGTTCTGTATTTATGGTGGAGCGACTCGCCGCCCATTTTCAAACGAAAGCCGGTGTGTTGATACGACACCGCGAGTTGGATTAATTCACGCATGGCAGACGCTACCGAGCTATGGATTGCGCTCTTCCCACTCAATACCGTATTGTTTCCTGAAGGTGTATTACCACTGCGTGTATTCGAAACACGCTATATCGATATGGTGCGCGCCTGCATGAAAGCCAACACCCCATTTGGCGTAGTTGCAATACAAAGCGGCGCAGAAATCGGTGAGGTGGCAACACCTTATTCCGTTGGCACTATCGCTCACATTACCGAATGGGATATGCCTGAGCTCGGAGTATTACTCATACAAACACGCGGTGGTGATCGCTTTCGTATACTTGAAACACGCTTACTACCTAGCCAACGCTTAGAAGCACGTATCGCTTTTATTCCTACTGAACCTGTCGTTGATGGTGGAGAAAATTTAAAAGTTTGTGCAGAAGTATTGAATGTGGTGATACAAGATATAGAACGACGCGCACGTGAAGATCAAGAGCCCCAATTTATTGCACCCTTCTCTGAGCCCTATGAACTCAACAATCCTGCATGGGTAGCGAATCGTTGGTGTGAAATATTACCTATCCCACTCCCAGAAAAACAGCGTTTACTGGAAATGCAAGATGTCTCACTACGCTTGCAAACCATAGAAGATTTTTTGCATGAACACAAAGTCATTTAATAGCAGTTATTTTTATCTGACTTAACCCAGCTCTAAGTTAAGTAATAATTTTTTTACTGGCGCAGGTAAAGCCGCGTTAGCAATGTCTTGTAATCCCAACCAAACAAATTCTGCTTGTGCCGCCAATGCATGACGTTTTTTCAGATGTAAACAAACTGGTTGAATGTGTAATTTGTAATGCGTAAAGCCATGTGAAAAAGCAGGCAATAATTCCCACGCATCTAATTCACCGAAATCACGCAAGGCACGTTGCATCGTTCGACGGGATATCGCATCCGATCCCAAAGGCACAACGCGTGAGAGTTCAGGTAAGGACAACAAGCCTCCCCAAATACCTTGCGCTGGTCGCTGCTCTAGCAATACACGTCCCTTATGTAGCGCGACTAACATCACGGTTGATTTTTCTGGTATCGCCTTTTTAGGTTTGCGTGCCGGCAAACTAGCAGTACGTCCAGTCGCAGCAGCAATGCAACGGCTTTGCATTGGACATTGCGCGCATAAGGGTCGACTTCGCACACAAACTGTCGCACCTAAATCCATTAAACCTTGTGTATAGGCTTCTATACTACTTGTCGGCATTAAGGATTCTGCTCTTTCCCACAGCATGTTTTCTATACGCTTCTCTCCGGGATAGCCTTCAATACCAAACACACGACAAAACACACGCTTAACATTGCCATCAAGGATAGCGGCTCGCGCACCAAACGCAAATGCTGCGATCGCTGCTGCAGTGGAGCGTCCTATACCAGGCAATTGCACTAGTTGTTCGGGGTCAGAAGGAAACACACCACCATGTTGCGTCATGATTTGCTGCGCACAGCGATGTAAATTGCGTGCACGTGTGTAATAACCTAGTCCACTCCAATGTGCCATCACGTCTTCAACAGGCGCATGCGCTAATGCAGACACTGTTTCAAAGCGTGACAGAAAACGGTGGTAGTAAGGAATCACTGCAGTAACCTGTGTTTGCTGCAGCATGATTTCAGATAACCAAATGCGATAAGGATCGCGTGTGTTTTGCCATGGCAGTTGATGGCGGCCATGTTTTTTCTGCCACGCTATTAGCGCAGCAGAAAAAGTTTTATCAACTGCGATGGTTGTTGATTGAATGACGCGCTTCATGAATCAGCGTTACCGCAGTGAGATGGAATAAACACAAAGAGAGTGGTAAACATGATGATTAACGCTGACAGTGCGGGCAATAGAAAGTAGAGCGTTGACCTTGTGTGATGCGTCGTATCATGGCATCACATACACGACATGACTCGCCTTCACGATCATACACAAAATATTCTTGTTGAAAATATCCCGCCTGACCATCTGCACCTATAAAGTCACGCAAGGTACTTCCACCTTTTTCTATAGCTCTGGCTAAAATACGTTGAATTGCTGCAGCCAAGCGTTGATAGCGTACTAACGCAATGCGTCGCGCTGCAGTATTCGGATGTATGCCCGCTTCAAATAAACTCTCACAGGCATAAATATTACCCACCCCCACCACAATATCGCCTGCTAATAACACCTGTTTGATAGCAGCACTCCGTGTGCGTGTTGCTTGATGTAAGAGCTCACCTAAAGGTGAGTACGACAAAGGCTCTACACCTAAACTTTGTAATAAGGGATGCTCTTCTACTGCGCCATCTTGACTGTGATGCCATAACACCGCACCAAATCGCCTAGGGTCAGTCAGTCGCATCACCGACTCCCCTAATTCGAGATCAAAATGATCATGCTTTTCTGGCAAATGATGCGCAGGCAAGATACGCAGATGTCCTGACATACCGAGATGCACAATCAAGCTGCCATGTTCGAAGTGAATCAGTAAATATTTACCGCGCCGTCCTGTTGATTGCACGACTCTGCTCTTAAGTAACTGCGCTAAGCGTGCAGGAAACGGCCAGCGCAACCCCTCTCTACGCAGCACAACGCCTGTCACGCGTTGCTGTTCGAGATGCGGGGCAATACCGCGACGAGTGACTTCAACTTCGGGGAGTTCTGGCATAGTGGGCGTGCGACATTGAATCCGTAACGTTAGGACATGCTAGCTAGCACTTTCAGCGTAAAATCTGTGTTCCTTACTTAGTCTATGACCACCTCTCGGATTGATTCCGTTTAGGACAGCCACTTGAAAAAAATTTTAGCCATTTTAACTCTGCCGCTCACTCTGCATTGCGTAAGTAATGCGCAGACTGGAATTGATCACGCAGCTCCGCACTCTAGTGCAAATACGCAGAACTTGCCTGCCGTCTATCTGACTGAAGAAATTCTTTTCAAATACTTGTCTGCTGAACTCGCTGAGCAACGTGGCAGTAATTTCGCTGCTTACTCCACCATGATGTCGATTGCCCGCAGCTCACGTGATCCTCGTGTCGCTAGACGTGCAGCTGAAATGGCGATGAACGGCAAGCTCTCCGTTGAAGCAGTCAAGGCAACGCAATTTTGGGTGGAAGTTGATCCTACTTCAGAAGAAGCAGCGCAAGTGTTATTGAGTCTGCTGTTGATTACTAATCAAACAGAAGATGCAAAAAAAATTCTGGCAAAACGTCTTGCTAACAGCACCCCTACCAATTTAGGCAGTGTAATTGCGCAAACGCAGCGCCAATTATCACGCTTACCTGATCGCGCTCGTGCAGCCAGTTTGTTAAAAGAGTTATTAGAGCCCTATCGCAACTCAGTAGAAGCGCAACTTGCCATTGCAAAATCAGCTCTTGATGCAGGCAAAGCATCGGACGCCGTCAAAGAATCTCGCGAAGTCGTATCAAAAAACCCCCAATCTGAATTAGCAGTTCTTAGCTTGATTCAGCTCATGGAGGATAAAAACGAAGCGCTCAAAGTACTTGCAGATTTTTTACAAAAAAATCCTAAGTCACGTGAAATTCGACTTGCTTATGCACGCTTATTACTTGAGCAATCCAAAGTTACAGAAGCAAAAAAAGAATTTAAAACCTTATTGCAGCAATATCCTCAAGATCAAACCAGTTTATATGCACTTGGT
>CANGLD010000133.1 GCA_947454475.1 Oxalobacteraceae bacterium | reverse complement strand
GTGTGTTTCATGGATGGTGCTGTGCAGTCTTTGTGGTCAGAACAGGGTTTGTCTAAGCAAGTCAATCGCGCGACTTCTTTACGCAATTTCATGAAGATGTTGTTAGTAGCAGAGGGTCTCGTTCAACCTGATGCCACTGGTGTTGAAGCCATGGCAGTCATTTCAGCAAAGGCGAGGGCGATAGGATCGCCTTTCAATCAAACCTTGCCGCAATTAGAAGCCAAGCTCATAGAGCAAGGTTTTTTATTGTTGAATGCAGCTCTCGTATTTCGTTCTCATGTGCCACCGGTGAAAGAAGCCAAAGCTTGGCGGCCACTGTTTCAAGTAGTGATCTCTGCACTAGGACAGCATGCTACGCAGCGCGATCAGGCTCTGCCCACTTTGGTTTTGTGGGGCAAGATTGCATTGTGGTTGGAGGCGCTGGAGGGTATTCAAGATTTTCCCAAGTTGGTTTCCGAGCATCCCTACAACCTGTCCTTCATTCAAAACGCTAGCATGCAGCAATTATTCGGCCCTATGAAGCTGCTCTACAGCGCATCTTCTTCGCATTAAATTGCGTTTCCAAAACAATAACTTAGATAAAGTTCCGAATCCGAGCAGTACCTGACGAAACAACTCAAGTTTGTTATACTTGACCAAAATGTTCAGGAATGAGCGATTGCCGATCTGGTGCTCACCTTTGTTATGGAGTGGATTTCATGCGATTGACGACGAAAGGCCGGTTTGCAGTGACAGCCATGATCGATCTGGCTTTGCGCCAGCATCATGGTCCTGTAACGCTAGCAGGGATCAGCCAGCGACAAGAGATTTCACTCTCTTATCTTGAACAACTGTTTGGCAAATTACGCCGACATGAAATTGTTGAATCAGTTCGTGGCCCAGGTGGCGGTTATAACCTAGCGCGTAGACCAGAAAATATCACTGTCGCAGACATTATTATTGCTGTTGATGAGCCACTAGATGCAACACAGTGCGGCGGTCGAGGAAATTGTAATGGCCAAGGCGAAGCCTCAGGCACACGCTGCATGACACATGATTTATGGGCTACTTTGAATGAAAAAATGGTCGACTATCTAGACTCAGTTTCACTCAAAGATTTAGTCGAAAAACAAAAGCAAAAAGCAGAACCGCAACCAGTTTTAGTGATGCACAGATCGCATCATATTGTTTGATTTATACGGAGTAGTTGAACATGAATGCACCACTGGAAAAAAGCCTCTTAGATACACTCAGAGCTCCACATTTTCCTATTTATATGGATTACTCCGCCACTACGCCAGTTGATCCGCGTGTGGCTGACAAAATGATTCCTTATTTACGCGAGCAGTTTGGTAATCCTGCCTCACGTAGTCATATGTATGGCTGGAGTGCAGAGAAAGCCGTGGAAGAAGCGCGTGCTCAAGTTGCTGCTTTGGTGAATGCAGATCCTCGTGAAATTATTTGGACTTCAGGTGCAACCGAAGGGAATAACCTTGCTCTAAAAGGAGCGGCACATTTTTATCAAACCAAAGGCAAGCACATCATTACCGTTAAGACTGAGCATAAGGCTGTCTTAGATACTGTGCGTGAACTTGAGCGTCAAGGTTTTGAAGCAACGTATTTACAGCCGCAAGATAATGGTTTGATTACAGTTGAGCAGTTAGCAGCAGCGATTCGTCCTGATACGATTTTAGTTTCTGTCATGTGGGTGAATAACGAGATTGGTGTGATTCAACCCATCGCTGAAATTGGTGAACTGTGTCGTAGTAAAGGCATTATTTTTCATTCAGATGCAGCGCAAGCAACCGGTAAAACACCGATAGATTTAGAAAACACAAAAGTTGATCTCGTTACATTTACTGCCCATAAAACCTACGGTCCTAAAGGTGTGGGCGCTTTATATGTACGTCGTAAACCACGTGTACGTTTAGAAGCGCAAATGCATGGTGGTGGTCATGAGCGTGGTCTGCGTTCAGGTACTTTAGCAACGCATCAAATTGTAGGTATGGGTGAAGCCTTCCGTTTAGCGAAAGAAGAAATGGACAGTGAGATCACACGTATTCGTGCATTGCGTGATCGTCTCGCAAAAGGTTTGAATTCGATGGAAGAAGTTTATGTGAATGGCGACATGGACCATCGTGTGCCACATAATCTCAACGTGAGCTTTAACTATGTAGAAGGTGAATCCTTGATCATGGCGATTAAAGATATCGCTGTTTCTTCGGGCTCTGCTTGTACTTCAGCTAGCTTAGAACCTTCTTACGTATTGCGTGCTTTGGGTCGTAGCGATGAACTTGCACACAGCTCAATTCGTTTTACCTTCGGTCGTTTTACAACCAATGAAGATGTAGATTTCACCATCGATCTCATTAAAAAGAAGGTCGACAAATTACGCGAACTATCGCCGCTTTGGGATATGCATAAAGAAGGCATTGATATCAGCAAAATTCAGTGGGCTGCTCACTAACTAAATAAATTGAGGAAATCATCATGGCTTATTCAGACAAAGTTTTAGATCATTACGAAAATCCCCGCAATGTCGGTGCCTTTCAAAAAGATGATGACACCGTAGGTACGGGTATGGTTGGTGCACCTGCTTGTGGTGACGTCATGAAATTACAAATTAAAGTTGGTGCGAATGGCGTTATTGAAGATGCGAAGTTCAAAACCTATGGCTGTGGTTCAGCGATTGCTTCTTCTTCTTTGGTGACGGAGTGGGTTAAAGGTAAAACACTCGATCAAGCGCTCTCCATCAAGAACACGCAAATCGCTGAAGAGTTGGCTTTGCCTCCTGTAAAAATTCATTGCTCCATACTGGCAGAAGATGCGATTAAAGCAGCAGTAGAAGATTACAAAGCACGTCATAACGGTGAATCAAAGGCAGCAGCTTAGTTATCACTAAGTTAGCAGATAACTGAGAACCATCGTTTAACAAAGAGAAGGTTTACTATGTCTATCACTTTGACAGAAAAAGCAGCCAAGCATGTGTCGCGCTTTTTGGAAAAGCGTGGCAAAGGTATAGGCTTACGTTTTGGTGTGCGCACCACTGGGTGTTCAGGTTTGGCGTATAAACTGGAATATGTAGATGACAGCGAACAAGAAGATGCTGTCTTTGAATCGCACGGCATCAAGGTATTTGTTGATCCAAAAAGTCTGCCTTATATCGATGGTACAGAGCTAGATTTTGCACGTGAAGGTTTGAATGAGGGATTTAAATTCCGCAATCCTAACGTCAAAGATGAATGTGGTTGTGGAGAGAGTTTCACCATTTAAATTTGAATGTTTTTTATTTTTTAAGCCTGTTGAAGTAGTGACAGGCTTTTGTTTTAGTAGATCATGCAAAACCATTTCGCTTTATTTAATTTGCCAGCAGAGTTTGCGCTAGACGCCGCACAACTTGATGCTGCTTATCGCGAAGTGCAAAACAAAGTACATCCGGATAAATTTGTTTCTGCAACGGATGCAGAAAAAAGAGTGGCAATGCAATGGGCAACGCGTGCTAATGAGGCATATCAAATATTGAAAAGCCCATTTCGTCGCGCAGCTTACTTAGTTGAGTTAAGTGGTATAGATCTGCAAGTGGAATCTAATACTGCCATGCCGCGTGCATTTTTAATGCAGCAAATGGAATGGCGAGAGCTACTTGAAGAAGCACGTGCACAACGTGAGTTAGCCACGTTGGAAAAACTCGATTCCGAATTAGGTGCGGCGCGTAAAAAACAGTTAGCTGAGATCGCGCAGCAGCTGGAACAAAAAAAGTATGCACAAGCTGGAGAGGGTGTACGCCAGCTGATGTTCTTAGAAAAATTCGCTGATGAAGTGTCGCAGGCTTTTGAAGCACTTGAGGCTTAAACGCTGACCTTCATCATTTCAATCCTTAGTTAGCTTTTATGGCACTTCTGCAAATTTCTGAACCCGGCATGTCCACTGCGCCGCATCAACACAGATTAGCTGTGGGGATAGATTTGGGCACAACGAATTCTTTAGTCGCGACTGTACGTAATAGTATTCCTGAAGTGTTGAATGATGAAGAAGGCCATGCCTTGTTGCCTTCCATCGTGCGTTATCTGCCTACAGGTTTTGCCAACATAGGTTATGCAGCACAAGCTGCGCAGACCACTGATCCTAAAAATACGATCGTATCCGTGAAGCGTTTTATGGGGCGCGGTCTAAAAGATATCGCCTATGTTGAAAATATGCCTTACGACTTTATTGATGCGCCCGGCATGGTGCAGCTAAGAACAGTAGCAGGTGTAAAAAGTCCTATAGAAATTTCTGCTGAAATTTTGGCTACCTTGCGTCAGCGTGCTGAAGATGCACTTGGTGATGAATTAGTTGGTGCTGTCATTACTGTGCCTGCTTATTTTGATGATGCACAGCGACAGGCAACGAAAGATGCTGCCAAACTTGCAGGCTTAAATGTTTTACGTTTACTCAACGAACCAACTGCCGCTGCGATTGCTTATGGCTTAGATCATGGATCGGAAGGTGTTTTTGCTGTCTATGATTTAGGTGGCGGTACATTTGATATTTCGATCTTAAAATTATCTAAAGGCGTATTTGAAGTTATGGCCACGGGTGGTGATTCCGCTCTCGGTGGTGATGATTTTGATCATCGTCTGTTTTGCTGGATCATAGAGCAATCGCATTGTTCACCACTCTCAGATGAAGATACGCGCCTGTTGATGGTGAAAGCTCGCGAAGCGAAAGAGATTTTATCTACGCATAGTGATACCCACATTGATGCGGTATTAAGTTCAGGTGAAGAAGTTAGATTAACGATGACTGCAGCTGAATTTGTAGAGCTGACGAGTCATTTAGTAAATAAAACACTCGCACCTTGTCGCAAAGCGATTCGTGATGCAGGCTTAGCAGTGGATGATATTGATGGTGTGGTGTTGGTAGGTGGTTCTACTCGCATGCCACATATACGTAAAGCGGTAGCGGATTATTTTCAGACTATTCCCCTTGCGAATATTGATCCAGATAAGGTAGTCGCTTTGGGCGCTGCGATACAAGCGAATCTGTTAGCAGGGAATAGAAATCCAGGCGACGACTGGTTGCTGTTAGATGTGATACCACTCTCGCTAGGTATAGAGACTATGGGTGGTTTGGTTGAGAAAGTCATTCCACGCAATTCCACCATACCTTGTGCTCGCGCTCAGGAATTCACTACATTCAAAGACGGACAGACTGCACTATCGGTTCATATTCTTCAAGGTGAACGTGAATTAGTCAGTGACAATCGTTCGTTAGCACGATTTGAATTGCGTGGTATCCCACCGATGGTCGCAGGTGCAGCCAGAATACGTGTGACTTATCAAGTAGATGCAGATGGTTTGCTTTCAGTGGCAGCACGTGAAATGCATTCTGGTGTTGAAGCATCGATTGTTGTGAAGCCTTCCTATGGATTGGCGGATGATGAAATCGCACGTATGTTGCAAGATTCTTATGGCGCAGCCGATATAGACATGCAGCACCGTGCATTGCGTGAAGAACAAGTTGAAGCAGAGCGCATAGCATTGGCTACAGATTCTGCATTGGCCTTAGATCAAGATTTATTATCTGTCATCGAAAAAGATAACATTCTGAGTTTGTTACAAGATATGAGATTGAAAGCGCAGGGGACTGACCATCATGCAATTAAAGAGGCAGTGGCTGCGCTTGCAAAAGGCACGGAAGATTTTGCAGCAAGACGTATGGATAGAAATGTACGTAATGCTTTAACAGGTCGTAAACTCGATGAGATTGCTTGATTATTAAAACGGAAAAATATTGTGCCTCAAAT
>CANGLD010000132.1 GCA_947454475.1 Oxalobacteraceae bacterium | reverse complement strand
TGATCTACTTTTCTTTTAAATAAAAATACAGAAAGCAGCATGACCAATGAGGGGGTTAAAAATAAGATCAATCTTTCTAAACCTGCTGAGATATATAACAAGCCTATGAAATCTAAGTAACTCGATAAATAATAGCCCAGCAAACCCAATACAATTAAGCGCCAACGATCGGATGGCAGCAGTGAAGGTGATTGCCGCATTTTTATCAATGCGATCACACCAAAAAAAGGCAAGGCGAACAACATGCGAAATGCCAAGACTGACATTGCATCAATGTGATGTCGGTATAGCAGCTTAACGACGATGGCTTTAGCAGAAAAAAGTACAGCACCTGCAATCGCCAATACTAATCCGGCAAGAAAAAACTGTCTTGCAGTCTTAACATTAGTCTTACTGGAATTCTCGCTTTGTTCGTGAGGTTGGTTGGTATTGGTGCTGGAGCTCATCGATAGATTGTAATGCCCTCTTCATCCCGCCGTATAACCTAGCTAAAACAGAGCGAAATCAGGGCTTTTCGTAGAGGCAATATGGTAAAATCGCAGCCCGGTCAGAGAGCGCGTTAGCACGCGCTGCAGAGTCAGCACATTACGCCTTCAGCAGGATTAAAACATCGCAATCCTTGCGGCGTATCACAACATCCTGACCAGCGATTAATTTTCAGCAGAAAGATCATCATGGCAGGACATAGTAAATGGGCCAACATCAAGCATAAGAAGGCGGCAACGGACGCCAAGCGCGGCAAGATTTGGACTCGACTCATTAAAGAAATTACGGTGGCAGCACGTTTAGGTGGTGGTGACTTAAATAGCAATCCCCGTTTACGCCTCGCGGTTGATAAAGCAGCTGATGCAAATATGCCCAAAGATAATGTCACCCGCGCTATACAGCGTGGTACTGGCGGTCTAGATGGCGCGAATTATGAAGAAATTCGTTATGAAGGCTATGGCTTGAACGGTGCTGCCATTATCGTTGACTGCATGACAGATAACCGTGTGAGAACAGTCGCTGAAGTGCGTCATGCTTTTTCTAAGTTTGGCGGCAATATGGGTAGCGAAGGCTCAGTTGCTTTTCTTTTCAAACACTGTGGACTTTTGTTTTTTGCCCCCGGTACAAATGAAGATGCATTAATGGAAGCCGCACTAGAAGCGGGTGCAGACGATGTGATTGCAGATGATGAAGGTGGATTTGAAGTGATTTGCGATCCTTATGCTTTTTCTGGAATCAGAACTACCTTAGAAAAAGCTGGCTTCAAACCAGAAATGGCCGAAGTCACGATGAAACCTTCGACTGAAACTGAATTTGCTGGTGATGATGCAATCAAAATGCAAAAACTACTGGATGCATTAGAGAATCTCGATGATGTACAAGAAGTGTATTCCAATGCTGTGATAGATCAATAAAATTTTACCTACGATCTGGCACTTTTCTTTTTACTTCAATTAAAACCCAACCTGATTTCACATTAATGAAAATACTCGTCGTAGGCTCCGGTGGTCGTGAACACGCTTTAGCTTCTAAGCTGGCTCAGTCTAATCGCATACAAGTTGTGTATGTCGCTCCTGGTAATGGCGGCACTGCGTTGGATGGTCGTTTAAAAAATATTCCGATTACTGACATTAACGAACTCGCTGAATTCGCACTGAAAGAAAAGATAGGTTTAACTGTCGTAGGCCCTGAAACACCACTCGCTGCTGGTATTGTGGATGTGTTTCGTGCACGTGGTATGAAAATTTTTGGACCTACTCAAGCAGCTGCACAACTCGAAAGCTCGAAAGATTTTGCTAAAGCTTTCATGCATAGACATGCCATCCCTACTGCGAAGTATCAAACATTTTCTGACGTCGCAGCAGCACATAAATACATAGATGAACAAGGTGCGCCTATCGTCATCAAAGCAGATGGCCTCGCTGCTGGTAAAGGAGTCGTGGTTGCGATGGATATCGCTGAAGCCCATGCAGCCGTCGATATGATGTTGTCAGACAATCGCTTAGGTGATGCTGGTGCGCGCGTGGTGATAGAAGAATTTTTAGAAGGCGAAGAAGCGAGCTTTATCGTGATGGTAGATGGCAAAAACATTTTGCCACTCGCGACTAGCCAAGATCACAAACGCTTACTCGATCAAGATGCTGGACCTAACACGGGTGGTATGGGCGCTTATTCACCTGCTCCAGTTGTCACACCTGCTTTGCATGGTCGTGTGATGCGTGAAATCATACAACCTACTGTGCAAGGCATGGCAAAAGATGGCATACCCTTCACTGGCTTTTTATATGCCGGTTTAATGATCGATGCAAAAGGCAATCCAAAAACGTTGGAATTCAACTGCCGTATGGGTGATCCTGAAACGCAACCGATTATGGCGCGCTTAAAAACAGATCTCGTGTCTGTGATGGAGCACGCAGTTAATGGCACACTGAATGACGTAGAACTGGATTGGGATAGACGTACTGCACTCGGCGTGGTGTTAGCTGCTGCGGGTTATCCTGATTCACCACGTAAAGGTGATGTCATTACAGGCATACCTGCAGACACTGCAGACTGTATGACGATTCATGCTGGCACAACTTTAGAAAATAAAGAACTACGCACCTCTGGTGGTCGTGTGCTGTGCGTCGTTGGATTAGGTGATAGCGTGAAGACTGCACAAAAACATGCTTATGATGCTATCGATAACATTCATTTTGATGGCATGCAATTTAGACGCGACATAGGTTGGCGTGCATTGAAACGTCCTGCTTAAGTATTCACAGTTTTTATTTATAAAAAAATTTTTATTATGTCTACCAACACACCCGATAGCGTAAAAGTTAAAACATGGCTCACCTCTTTACAAGAGCGCATTGTGTCGGCCGCAGAAAAAATTGATGGCAAACAGTTCATTCGTGATAGCTGGGAACGACCTGAAGGTGGTGGCGGTGTTTCTCGTTTAATTGAGGAAGGCAATGTTTTAGAGCGTGGCGGTGTTGGTTTTTCTCATGTGAAGGGGATGAGCTTGCCTCCATCTGCTGCAGCGAATCGCCCTGAAGTTGCAGGCCAACCTTGGGAAGCAATGGGAGTGTCACTGGTTTTTCATCCACGTAATCCTTATGCACCTACTGTACATATGAATGTGCGTTTTTTTACCACGACCAGTACAGAGCATGAACCTGTGTGGTGGTTTGGTGGCGGCATGGATCTCACGCCTTACTATGGTTATAAAGAAGATGCGAAACACTTTCATCAGACATGCCACGATGCGCTAGCACCGCATGGCAGTGGCCTACATGATCGTTTCAAAAAATGGTGTGATGATTATTTTTACCTCAAACATCGTAAAGAAGCACGTGGCGTAGGCGGTGTTTTTTATGATGACTTCAATGAGGCAGGTTTTGAAAAAAGCTTCGCTATGACGCAAAGCGTTGGGGATAATTTTATCAATGCTTATTTACCTTTGTTAGAGCGTCGTAAAGACACGCCTTATGGTGAACGTGAGCGCGATTTTCAAGCGTATCGTCGTGGTCGCTATGTAGAATTCAATTTAGTGTTTGATCGTGGCACTTTATTTGGTCTGCAATCGGGTGGACGCACAGAATCCATACTCATGTCTATGCCACCGATAGTGAAATGGCGCTACGACTGGCATCCCGAATCAGGTTCGTCTGAAGAAAAACTTTATACTGATTTTCTGCCGCATCGCGACTGGCTGTCTGAGTGAACGCACGCTGCATCTTGCTCTTAGGGGGAAGTTTTGATCCGGTACATAACGGACATCTCGCTCTCGCGCATTTTTGCAGCGTTCTCTGTCAACCCGATCAATTACGATTAATTCCTGCTGGCAGACCTTGGCAAAAACCAGAATTAGCAACGCCTGCTGATCACCGTGTTGCGATGTTAAAGCTTGCTTTTGCAGACTTTCATCTTCCAGTTGAAATTGATGAGCAAGAAATTCAACTCGATGGTCCTAGCTATACCATTACTACTTTACGCAACATACGAGCTGAATGTGGAAATTCGGTTTCACTGATCTTTACGATCGGTGCTGATCAATTACACAATCTTCCTACTTGGCGCGACTGGCAACAGCTTTTCGATTATGCGCATTTATGTGTGGTGAGTAGACCTGGATTTACTCTCGAGAGTAAGCAGCTCTCTTCTGCTGTTGCTAGTGAAATCGCACGACGCCATGCTAACGCTGAACAAATTCGTTCAACACCGCATGGCTTAATGATTATTGCTGATAATTTTTTGATGGATGTATCAGCAACCAGCATTCGACAATCTCTACACCAGAGATCGGATGCAGCAGGTTGGATGCCGGCTGCAGTGCTAGACTATATTCATCAACAACACCTTTATGAACACTAATCGATGGACATCAAAAAACTGCAATCCCTAGTCATAGACGCGCTTGAAGATGTCAAAGCTCAAGACATACGCCTGTTCGACACCATGCATTTAACCAGCCTTTTCGATCGCATTGTGATCGCATCGGGTACATCTAATCGTCAAACCAAAGCTTTGGCAGCATCAGTGCGCGATAAAGTTAAAGCCGAAGGCGGTCATATTCTCAGCATAGAAGGTGAAACCACAGGCGAATGGGTCTTAGTTGACTTAGGCGACATGATCGTACACATCATGCAACCTGCTATTCGTGCTTACTATCGTCTAGAAGAAATTTGGGGCGAAAAAGAAATCAAACTCGGTGCTGCCAAACGCAAACCTAATACGGGTACGAAAATCACCAGTCATATTTTGGGTAGCACGCCGACTAAAACAACTGCATCGCCTACACCTGCTAGAAAAACTGCAACTAAGACTGCAACTAAGTCCGCATCTAAAACTGCAAGTAAATCTGCTAGCAAAACTGCAGCTAAATCACCCGCCGTGAAAAAAACTACTGCTAAAAAAGTGGCAGTGAAAAAAACAGTGAGTAAAACAGCAGTGAAGAAAACGAGTGCGGCTAAATCGACTAAAACTGCAAGCAAGAGCAGCAGTCCTAAGCGAGCTGCAGTAAAAAAATCTAAGTAAAGCGCATAGCCTATGCAGCTCATCATTGCCGCAGTAGGCCATAAGATGCCCGCTTGGATAGAGACTGGCTTTCAGGAGTATGCCAAACGCATGCCACCTGAATGCAAGCTCGTTCTTAAGGAAATAAAGCCAATTGATCGCGCCAGCAATAAAAATGCTGAGGCTGTGATGGCACAAGAGCGCACTCGCATAGAAGCTGTCTTACCCAAAGGTGGACGCATGATTGCACTAGACGAGCATGGACAAGATCTCACCACCATGCAAATGTCGCAACTTCTCACGCAGTGGCAGCAACAAGGTGGGGATGTTACATTCGTCATCGGCGGTGCAGATGGTTTGGATGCGGAGCTGAAGAAAAATGCTGATATGCTCATTAGAATATCTAGTCTGACTCTACCGCATGGGATGGTCAGAGTGTTACTCGCAGAGCAGCTTTATCGTGCTTGGTCTATCACACAAAATCATCCTTATCATCGTACTTAATTTTTTAATCAGTCATTTTTTCACCATTACTGATTCCCGTATTCTCCAAGTATTCAATTAGCATAGCCATGGCCGGTTCAGATCAAAAAATTTATCTTGCTTCAAAAAGTCCCAGACGACGGGAATTGCTGCGGCAAATCGGTTTAGAATTTGAAATGTTAGTGTTACGTGAAGGCTCAGGCAGAGATGCTGCTGTTTCTGAAGTTCCCTTTGCAGGAGAACCACCAGAAAAATATGTCGTGCGCATTGCAAGAGAAAAAGCACAGAGTGGTTGGAATGCAGTGTTAGCTCG
>CANGLD010000131.1 GCA_947454475.1 Oxalobacteraceae bacterium | reverse complement strand
CTGTGCATCGCCCACACTAGGTAAGCTAAAAACTTTCACATTCGGGAATGTTGTTTCAATTGCTTCCATCAGTGGTGTGAGTGTTGACTCCATAGACTCATACACAAACACGGATTTTTCTATATAGGCGTGCTGATGAAATAAATGTGCGTAATGCGTATCTAATACCCAGTTCATCATAGGTTCTGCCATGACAGGAAATCCAGGCACAAAATAATGTGCACCACCTGTTGCATGGGTAATTGAAAACCCCGGTATCTTATTAAACGCATTCGGAATGATTTCTGCACCAACAGGGAACTCACCCATTTTTAATCTATGTATATTATCTTCAGCTGAATAGTTGGGTTCTTTGCCAGCCTCACGAGCCACATCTGAGATGCGTTCATTAATTTTTTTCTGCGCTTCAGGATGCAAAACTAAATCTAGACCTAGGGCACGCGCTGCACATAAGCGGGTGTGATCATCTGGCGTAGCTCCTATACCACCACATGAAAACACAATATCTTTACTCGCAAAAGTACGCTTTAAAGTTGCAGTAATGCGCTCAGGATCATCGCCTAGGTATTCTGCCCAAGCTAATTGCAAACCACGCGCAGTGAGCAATTCAATAAATTTCGCAAGATGTTTATCCGTCCGTTTACCCGATAAAATTTCATCGCCTATGATGATGATGCCAAATGCCATATTGCAGCCTATCTAATATTTAAAAAAATTGGTAATTTGCGCAGCCTGATTCTTAAAACCCTCAACCTCGACTGCACACCACAGGCATGTTGTTTGATTCATTGCTCAACATTATAAAATAAGCATGAGAAAATTTACTCAGCACTGACAGATTGCTTCTTGCTGCTACAATTCTGCCTCTCTATCGATCTACAAAAAAGGAAAATCATGTCTATGATCATGACCGCCTCCGGGCTGCAATACGAAGACCTCAACGTTGGTGACGGTGAAGAAGCCAAGGCGGGTGATTATGTCAGTGTGCACTACACAGGCTGGATACAAAATCCCGATGGCACACCAGGCGAAAAATTTGACTCCAGTCACGATAGAGATCAGCCTTTTGAATTTGATCTAGGTGAAGGTCAAGTTATTCAAGGTTGGGATCAAGGCGTGCAAGGCATGAAAATCGGCGGCAAACGCAAACTCATCATTCCTTCCGATTTAGGCTATGGTGCTTATGGTGCTGGCGGCGTCATCCCACCGCATGCAACACTGATTTTCGATGTTGAATTACTCGGTGTGTAATCCATGCTGAGACGCGAGTGCCTCTCGCGTCTCAACCCTAGGTAATTTTTTTATGCTTCAGGCGCAAAAACTTTGCGCATATTCTTAGAAACTTGCTCTTCGATTTTTGATGCAAAACCTTTGAGCATAAAACCTAATTTAATTTCCAGCTCCGCTTGTTTATCTAACAACGCTAGCGATCCTGAAACACCGCTACGCTCAAACTTCAATAAATCCCCATCCCAAGTCGTCGTCATTTCATAATCTAATTCCATCTGTGCTGCGACTTTTCTAGCCGCTTGACGTGCCTCTTCCAATGACAAATTATGTTCCTGAATTATTTTTATATCCGACATGACGGTTTCCTTAGACTTGACTGAATTTTTATTGAGCTGACTCAGGGTTGAGCCAATTAGGTGGCGTTTGTCCTGATAACGCAGCGATTAAATTATCGGCTGCACAATTCGCCATAGCACGACGCGTAGGCTCTGATGCACTAGCTATATGCGGAGTGAGCACAACATTTGTACAGGTTAAAAATTCTGGATTAAACGCAGGTTCATTTTCAAACACATCTAATCCTGCTGCAGCAATTTGTCCGCGCTTCAGAGCAGCAATTAAAGCAGCATCATCAACAATACCACCACGTGCAATATTAATTAAGGTCGCACTTGGTTTCATGCGTGCGATTTCAGCAGCACCTATATAGTGATGAACTGCAGATGAGTATGGCAATACCAAGACTATATGATCTGCTTCTTTTAAAACTTGTTCACGACTTTGATACTGTGCATGATTCGCATGGGCTTCTTGTGCCGGTGTCAGTTGTGAACGATTGTGATACACAACCTTCATATCAAACCCCATAGAACGACGCGCTATTGCTTGTCCTATCCTACCCATACCGATAATGCCTAAGGTAGATCCATACACATCAGCGCCTAAAAAGCCGTCGTATGTCCATTTCTCCCATTTGCCAGCACGAAGGAAATGTTCTGATTCGGTTACACGACGTGCTGTTGCCATTAATAATGCCCAGGCAAAATCTGCAGTCGTTTGATTCAATACATCCGGTGTATTCGTAACCTTGATACCAGCCTTAGTCGCAGCAGCCACATCAATATTGTTATAGCCCACTGCCATATTACAAACAGCTTTTAACTGAGGGCATGCTTGCATAAGGCTTGCTGAAATACGATCTGCAGGATTAGCAAACACGCCCACTTTATCGCGGCATTTTTCTATCAGCTCAGCTTCGCTATAAATTTTATCGGCTGGATTCGAGTCAACCTCAAAAAAATTTTCTAAGCGTTGAATCACATCAGGAAAAACTGCGCGGGTAATTAAAATCTTAGGCTTCATGC
This sequence comes from Oxalobacteraceae bacterium, assembly GCA_947454475.1. Classification (GTDB taxonomy): domain Bacteria; phylum Pseudomonadota; class Gammaproteobacteria; order Burkholderiales; family Burkholderiaceae_D; genus Pernthalerella. Next base: position 3,300 of record CANGLD010000131.1, on the reverse strand, counting down.
TGGCTGTTTTCTGTAATTAGATGGTGTTTACCAAAATAACATGAACTCGATACGGACCATGTGCGCCCAAGACTATGGTCTGTTCTATATCGCCAGTACGGGATGGACCAGAAATAAAATTTGTCGCACGCGGTAATTCACCGCGCTCTGATTTTGCTAAAGCAAATGCATCCTCAATGCCCGCCACTATGCGTGCTTTGGGTACGATAGCGATATGGGTCTCAGGTAATAAGGCAGCAGAAGCAAATGTCTCAGGTCCTGATAACAACATCAGTGTGCCGGTTTCAGCAACAGCACAAAAACAGCCGGTAATGCCGACTAAATCTTCATTCACTGGTGGACGAAAGGCCACGCCTAGTCCCGCTGTTTGCCAAGGCAAGGCATCCAATGTTTTCCAAGCGACGGCAGTTTTAGTTACACCGAGACTATCAAGATAGCGAGCCGCCGCCACTGGCACATCCGCCAGAGTTGCTACTTCGTCTAGTGTTTGCGAAGTGCGCAGCGCTTGTTGGCGAAAACGCTCAACTAAATCCAACCCCAAATCCGGCCGCGGACCGCTGACATGATGAGCCAGATAGTCCTGAACCTGATCCAACTCGGACTGCTGCGCAGTGGGCGCGCGTTTTTGGGCTTTTCGAATGCGGGCAAAAATCGCCGCGCGAGCTGATGAAGTCTCCATAATTCCCTCTGAAATCGTTGACGAATTTTATCCCACTCGCCTTAAGCCGCTCTATGGCTGAGGGGTGATTTAATTTCAGAGCAATCTGCTAAATAATTCAAGAAGCACAACTCTCAATATTGAATTTACATATTCAAAAAACATCTAAGCACGGTTTGTGACGAGTCGATATTTGTCTTAAAATACAACGCTTTGTGACCACAGCACGATCCACTCTGGATGGGCCACGCTGGTCACGGTAATTTGTTTCAAAAATACTCACAAAACAGGACTTTTATGACTCACGTTGTAACCGAATCATGCATCCGCTGCCGTTACACGGATTGTGTTGATGTTTGCCCGGTAGACTGCTTCCGCGAAGGCCCAAATTTTCTCACCATTGATCCTGATGAGTGCATCGATTGTGCAGTGTGTGTAGCCGAGTGCCCTGTGAATGCAATCTATGCGGAAGAAGATGTGCCTGCTAATCAGCAGCAGTTCATCAAGTTAAATATCGAATTAGCACGTAAATGGCCTTCGATTACTAAATCCAAGGCGCCATTACCTGAAGCCGAGCAATGGAAAGATACAGAAGCGAAATTGGAATTTCTTGAACGCTAATTTGCCTCTGGCTCTTTGCTAGTTTTGTTTTATCGTCTTATCGACCCCGGCTTAAAGCCGGGGTTGGCTTTTTCTAAGAATCTCTTTGCTGCGTACATTGCTCAGTAATTAAAAAATCATTTTGACAAAATAGGTAAGTCGTATGAATGCACAAACGAACATACACCCCATAGAAACTGATGCAGTCATTGTTGGTGCTGGTCCAGTCGGACTTTTTCAAGTATTCGAGCTCGGTCTGTTAGAAATTAAAGCGCATGTGATTGATTCCCTCATTTCCGTTGGTGGTCAATGCGTAGAACTTTACCCAGACAAACCGATTTACGATATTCCCGCAGTACCAGTCTGTACCGGCCAAGAGTTAACCGACAATCTGTTAAAACAAATTGAACCGTTTGAACCAACCTTCCATCTTGGACAAGAAGTCACCCTCGTTCAAAAACGGGAAGATGGTCGCTTTGATTTACAAACCTCAACAGGCACACAGTTCATTACCAAAACTATTTTCATCGCTGCCGGTGTAGGTTCTTTCCAACCTCGCACCATTAAAGTCGATGGCATAGAAGTTTTTGAAGGTACGCAGCTGTTTTATCGCGTGAAAGATCCTGCTCGTTTTGCAGGTCGCAATATTGTGATTTGCGGTGGTGGTGATTCAGCACTGGATTGGGCGCTCAATCTGCAAGGTAAAGCTGAGTCTGTCATTCTCTTGCATCGTCGTGATGATTTTCGTGCTGCACCCGCATCTGTCGCTAAGATGAAAGAATTATGCGAAGCCTATGAAATGCAACTCGTCATTGGACAAGTCTCAGGCTTTGAAACCAAAGATGACAAACTGAGTGAAATCAAAGTCACGGGTGCAGATGGCGTCACACGTCGTATGCCACTCGATGATTTACTCGTTTTCTTTGGCCTCTCACCTAAGCTAGGTCCTATCGCTGAATGGGGTTTAGAAATAGAACGTAAACAACTCGCCGTCGATACAGAAAAATTTGAAACCAATATCCCAGGTATTTTTGCTGTCGGTGATATCAACACCTACCCAGGCAAGAAAAAATTAATTCTGTCTGGTTTTCATGAAGCTGCCTTAGCTGCATTTGGTGCTGCGCCATATATTTTCCCTGAAAAGAAAATTCATATGCAGTACACCACCACTTCACCTAAACTACATAAAATTCTGGGTGTGGATTCACCAGTATTTGATTAAATTAAATTTGATTAAATAAATTTTTAGTTCTGTAGCTAATAAAAAATCCGGCCAGTTTTAACTGGCCGGATTTTTTTATTCACTGTCTGTAATGTAATCAGCTTAACTAGCGTGCAACCCGTGCTGCAAGTTCACCGATAATGCCGCGTCTAAATGCGAGCACGCAGATCACAAAAATTAAACCAGTCACCATGGTCACGGACTCACCTATGGTGTTAAACCATTCTATATTGGTGATCGTTGCCAACCACGTTCCAAAATCACCTAACTTGTTTTCTAAGGCAATAATCACAATCGCACCAACTACAGGACCGACTAAGGTACCCAAACCACCTACTAGCGTCATGAGTACGACTAAGCCTGACATGGACCAATGCACGTCAGTTAAGGTGCCAAAACCCAAGACCACAGCTTTGGTAGAACCTGCTAATCCGGCAAGTGCCGCGGATAAAACAAAAGCGAGTAATTTATAACGTTCTACGTCATAGCCTAATGAAATAGCACGCGCTTCATTTTCACGTATCGCTTTTAATACTTGTCCAAAAGGCGAATGAATAATACGCACAATTAAAAGAAACGCTGCGACTACGATGGCTAAGACAACGTAATACATCACCACATCGTTTTTCAGATCAAGTAATCCTAGTAACGACCCACGCGGTATCGATTGCAATCCATCTTCACCACCCGTGAAAGGCGCTTGCAAGAAAACAAAGAACAACATCTGCGCTAAGGCTAAGGTGATCATCGTGAAATAAATTCCCTGACGACGTATCGCTAAACCACCTATGATCAAACCTAAGCCCGCAGCGAATACTGT
>CANGLD010000130.1 GCA_947454475.1 Oxalobacteraceae bacterium | reverse complement strand
GTGAGTAGGCGTCGACCTAATGCGCCACCAGGATGTGAGCGCGCAAAATCTTCTTCACGAAAACCGCGAGCATCAAGCAGAGCAACTGCGAGTGCATCACCCAGAGCCAAAGTGGCGGTGGTGCTTGCAGTAGGAGCGAGATTGAGAGGGCAAGCTTCTTTAGCAACTGCGATATTCAAATGCACATGGGCTAACAGTGCCAGCGAAGATTCTGGTTTGCCTGTCATGGAAATCAGGGTGGCGCCCAGTCTTTTAATAACAGGGACGATGGCCAATAATTCTTCGGATTCTCCTGAGTTCGAAATGGCAATTAAGACATCGGACTCTGTCACCATGCCTAGATCCCCATGCGCTGCTTCGGCGGGATGAACAAACATGGCAGGTGTGCCAGTGGAGGCGAGAGTGGCGGCGATTTTTCTGGCGATGTGGCCAGATTTCCCCATACCGGAGACCACCACGCGCCCTTTGCATTGCAAAAGAATATGAATGGCAAGAGCAAATTCACTCTCTGCAGTAGTGCCTAGTCTGTCCTTTAAAGCCAGAATGGCATCGGACTCAATTTGCAGGGTCTCCCTTGCCAACGCAAGCGCGCGACTTGCGCTATTGTTGTCTAAGCGCTGCAGTAACTTTTTATCATGGGTTACACTCATGCGCGAAGTATAGCCCAAACTTTTAAGCAAAAAACCTGCCAGTCATAATAAAAGATCCCTAAAGGAAAATTTAGCCCTTGTAGTTCGCTCTTACAGGGGGAAATCTTAAATCGCGGAAAAAGATGTTTTCAGCCTTAGAACTTACTCTCATTTTATTGGTCGCCGCTGTATTAGGGGTGGTGGCCTTTCGTATGCTGCATTTGCCGCCTATGTTGGGATATCTGACGGTAGGGATTTTGATAGGGCCGCATGCGCTGGGTTTAGCCAGTAATAGCGCCACCACGCATTTGTTGGCGGAATTTGGCGTGGTTTTTCTGATGTTCTCCATAGGCTTGGAATTCTCTTTGCCTAAGCTTTTATCCATGCGCAAAGCGGTCTTTGGTTTGGGTATGGCGCAAGTGGTGTTGACGACAGGCGTAGCCATGTTGTGCGGTTGGTTGATGGCTGGTTTATTGCCGCAGACCTTTGATATTGGTTGGGGTGCCTCTTTTGCTTTAGGCGGTGCGTTGTCTATGTCATCCACCGCCATCGTCTTAAAAATGCTGACAGAGCGCATGGAGTTGGAGACGGACCATGGTCGTCGCATCACAGGCATTTTGTTATTTCAAGATTTGGCCGTCGTCCCTTTGCTCATTTTGGCACCTGCGATAGCCCATCCCGGAGGTGATTTACTACAAACATTAGGTATCGCTGCACTCAAGGCAGCTCTCGTTTTGTTTTTGCTGCTCTACCTAGGACATCATTTATTACGGCGTTGGTTTCGCATCGTAGTGCAAAGACGTTCGCAAGAATTATTCATGCTCAATCTTTTGCTCATTACCTTGGGTGCAGCATGGATTACAGAGATGGCAGGACTCTCTTTGGCTTTAGGTGCGTTCATAGCCGGTATGTTGATCTCCGAAACGGAATATCGACTTCAGGTTGAAGAAGATATCAAACCATTTCGTGATGTATTACTCGGTTTATTTTTCATCACCATAGGCATGTTGTTGAATGTACGTTTAGTGATAGTAAGTTGGCCTATCGTGTTGTTGCTACTAGTGGTGCCTGTCTTATTGAAGTTTGGTTTGATTGCTGTGTTAGCGCGTTTGTTTGGTGCTTCATCGGGTGTGGCAATTCGTACTGCCTTAGGTTTAGCGCAAGCGGGTGAGTTTGGTTTTGTTTTGTTGAATCAAGCAGGTGGTTTGGATTTAGTTGATCCTGAATTAGTACAACTCATACTCGCTGCTATGGTGTTATCTATGTTGGCAGCACCTTTAATTATTGCGAATGCGAATAAAATCGTACTCAAGCTTTCTAAAAATGAGTGGATGTTGCAATCACTTGCGTTAACTGAAATCGCCACGCGCACCATGAGTGAAGAAAAACACATCATCATTGCAGGCTTTGGTCGTAGTGGACAAAGTCTGGCGCGTTTATTAGAGGAAGAAAATATTCCTTATCACGCTTTAGATTTAGATCCTGCGCGGGTAGCTGAAGCGCAGAGTGCTGGTGCGCGAGTTTCCTACGGTGATGCGACTCGACGCGAGAGTTTGATAGCGGCAGGTATACACAGAGCAGCAGCGATAGTCATTACTTTGGCAGATACCCATACTGCACTCAAGATTTTGCATTATGCAAATGAATTAGAACCTGCAGTACCTGCAATTGTGCGTAGCGCACATGAAGATGATATTGATAAATTGCGTGCGGGTGGTGCAGATGAAGTGGTGCCAGAAACTATGGAAGGTAGTTTGATGTTGGCATCCCATGCTTTGTTAGTTATGGGCGTGCCCTTGCCGCGTGTGGTGCAACGTGTGCAAGCAGTGCGTAGTGAACGCTATGCTTCATTGCGTGGATATTTTCATGGCTTGGGTGATGTGGCGGATGATGCTGAACATCTGCAGGTGCGCTTGCACTCTGTTTTACTCAACGATAAAGCAAGTTCTGTCGGGGAAAAATGTGGAGAACTAAAGCTGAATGATTTCGGCGCTGAAATCACAGCAGTTAGAAGAGGAAAAATTCGTATTCCTTTTTCGCCTGATACACAACTAGAAGCCGGCGATGTGGTTGTCGTGAGAGGTAATGCTGCAGCAATAGAATTAGCAAAGACCTATTTGCTTAAGCACTAAGCGTCATAAATCTAGCGATACATAGTTCGCCTATTATTTAGCGTATTACACAGAACAACACGAGTAATAACATATGGATGTAACAGAGCGCATACTAGGCATTATCTTGCCTGTGTTTTTTATTATTACTGCTGGCTATATTTATGCACGCTTGCGCGGCGAGATCGTTAAAACACATCTTTTTTCAGTGAATCGTTTGTGTGTAGAGTTACTCTCACCACTATTATTATTTTCTGCGCTTGCTGCAAAAGATTTTGATTTGGCAGACAACTTGCCCTTGATGTTAGCAGGCGTATTAATCGCAATAGGATCAGCGTGTATCGCTTGGCCGATTGCTCGATTATGCGGTTATGACGTACGTACTTTTGTGCCACCTATGATGTACAACAACTGCGGCAATATGGGTTTGCCATTAGCAGTGCTTGCATTTGGCCCTTTAGGATTGTCACAAGCTGTTGCTTTATTTGTGGCGTGCAGTCTGGTCTATTTCACCTTGGGCATACGTTTACTAGAAAGCGGCCGTGCAGAAGGTCGTCAATCACATTGGGATATGTTTGCAACACCTATGATGTTTGCCATGTTGGGTGGGATTGTGTTTGCAGCATGCCGTTGGACATTGCCTACTATCTTGTTGCAAGCGTTAAGAATGATAGGTGAAGCAAGTATTCCTCTGATGTTGATAGCACTTGGTGTGCGTATGACGGATATGAATTTACGTAGTTGGCGTATCGGTTTAGTGGGCGCGCTAGTATGTCCACTTGCAGGATTAGCGATTGCCATGATGATAGATCCACTCATTGCACTCTCTTCTGTGCAACGTGGCCAAATGTATTTGTTTGCAGCATTGCCTCCAGCTGTATTCACTTTTATGGTGGCAGAAACCTATAAACAAGAACCTGAAAAAGTAGCAGCGATTGTTATGTTGGGTAATTTAGCATCGCTATTGTTTGTACCTTTAGGTTTGTGGATGGGACTTTGATTAAGTCCCTCCACCTACTTTTATTTTAGTTGCTAGGCCTTCTTTGCTTTCTTCGCGTTAGCTAAGATTGTCGATAAATATTTTCCAGTAAAGCTAGCTGAATTTTTAGCGACTTCTTCAGGCGTGCCACTAGCAATAATCTGACCACCTCCTGCTCCACCTTCTGGACCTAAATCTACTATCCAATCCGCAGTTTTAATGACATCGAGATTGTGTTCAATAATGACGACGGTATTGCCTTGATCACGCAAACGATGTATGACTTTCAACAGCAATGCAATGTCATGAAAATGTAAACCTGTGGTAGGTTCATCGAGTATGTAGAGTGTGCGTCCTGTGTCACGTTTAGAAAGTTCGAGCGAGAGTTTTACGCGTTGCGCTTCACCGCCCGATAAAGTAGTCGCACTTTGACCTAATCGTATGTAACCCAGACCTACATCGAGCAGTGTTTGTAATTTACGTGCAATCAGCGGGACTGCTTTAAAGAATTCAAAAGCATCCTCCACAGTCATGCCTAAAACTTCGGTAATGTTTTTGCCTTTGTATTGAATTTCTAGTGTTTCACGATTGTAGCGTTTGCCATGACACACATCACAAGGTACATAGACATCGGGTAGAAAATGCATTTCTACTTTAATGACACCATCACCTTGGCAAGCTTCACATCGTCCACCTTTGACGTTAAAAGAAAAACGACCTACTGAATAGCCGCGTTCTTTCGCTTGGGGCACAGTAGAAAACAAATCACGTATCGGAGTGAATAAGCCTGTGTAAGTAGCAGGATTAGAACGTGGCGTTCTTCCTATGGGCGCTTGATCGACTGAAATAACTTTATCGAAATGCTCAAGACCCGTTACGTTGTCATAATCAGCAGGTTCAGTTTGTGATCCATATAGATGACGCGCAAGCACATGATAAAGCGTGTCATTCACTAAGGTAGATTTGCCTGAACCAGAAACACCAGTAATACAAGTCAGTAAACCAACGGGTAAATGGAAGGTGACATTTTTTAAATTATTGCCACGCGCTCCAGTCATCATCAATTGTTTTTCAGGATTGTTGCTATGACGTTTTTCTGGAATAGCAATCGACAGTGCACCACTTAAATATTGCGCAGTAAGTGACTTGCGGCTTTTCATGATGTCAGCCAGCGTACCTTGTGCAATGACTTCGCCGCCATGCACACCTGCTCCTAAACCCATGTCGATCACATGATCTGCGCAACGTATGGCATCTTCATCATGTTCTACGACTAAAACAGTATTGCCTATATCGCGTAAATGTTTAAGGGTTGCAATCAATCTGTCATTGTCGCGCTGATGGAGACCGATAGAAGGTTCGTCGAGAACATACATCACACCGGTTAAGCCAGAGCCAATTTGTGAGGCTAATCGTATGCGTTGTGCTTCGCCGCCAGAGAGTGTGTCGGCGCTGCGGTCTAAAGATAAATAATCCAATCCCACATTATTTAAAAATTTTAAACGTGCAACGATTTCTTTGATGATGCGATCCGCAATCGCTTTTTTCGCACCTTTGAGTTTTAAAGTTTCGAAAAAATCTAAAGTATCACGCAAAGGCTTGGCTGCAACTTGGTAAATTGCGCGCTCTTGTGATCCTGTACCTACCTTAACAAAGCGAGCTTCTACGCGTAAGCGTGCGCCATGACAAGAAGGACATTCTTTTTCATTGATAAATTTTGCCAGTTCTTCTTTGACTGCCATGGAATCAGTTTCACGATAGCGACGCTGTAAGTTCGGCACTACGCCTTCGAATGTATGTTCACGTATAGCAGTACGACCACGTTCATTGATGTAAGCAAAAGGAATTTTTTCTTTACCTGATCCATACAACACAGCTTGTTGTGATTTTTCAGATAATTTTTCAAACGGCACTTCCACATCAAATTGATAATACTTAGCCAGTGACGACAGCATTTGAAAATAAAATTGATTACGTCTATCCCAGCCTTTTACTGCACCTGATGCTAAAGAGAGATTGGGGAAAGCAACAATACGTTTAGGATCAAAAAATTCTATATGACCTAATCCATCACACTCTGGGCAAGCACCCATAGGATTGTTGAATGAAAATAAACGTGGTTCGAGTTCTTGTAGTGAATAGCCACAAGATGGACAGGCAAATTTATTCGAGAAAATTTGTTCATG
>CANGLD010000129.1 GCA_947454475.1 Oxalobacteraceae bacterium | reverse complement strand
GATTGCATGACACGACCTTTATCTATCGTGATGTCTTCTAACATTAAGGCACTCAAGCCCCAAATCACACCGCCTTCTATCTGCGCTTTAACAGCATCTTGATGCACGATATAACCACTATCTAAGGCAACTGCAACGCGCAACACTTCTATCACTTTACCTTTGGTGACTGCAATCTCTACCGCTGCTGCGGTAAAGCTACCGTAGGAATCCACAACTGCAATGCCTCTATGCACACCTTTCTTGGCAGGTTGGTCCCAGCCTATTGCTTTAGCCACTGCATCTAAGACTGCAAGATCTTTTTTACCTGCTAATAATGGACGACGAAATGCAACGGGATCTTTTCCGGCTGCATGCGCGAGTTCATCAATAAAACATTCGCGATAAAAAGGATTATTCGTATGTGCTACTGCACGATAAAAACCGGGCGGCACATGAAAGGACATCAATGCATATTCATTTGTGAAATTGGGTACGGCATAAGGGTTATCACGGAACACACGTGTATTTACCTGATCAATGCCATCTTTCACAAACACAGGGAACACTGTCGCTGCAATCGATTGATCTGATTGCCTCACTTGCCAGCCCATCCAATTACCATCTTTATCCAAACCAGCGCGTAACTTGACTAAGGAAACAGGACGATAACGTCCTTGTTTCATATCTTCTTCACGTGACCAGAGTAATTTAATCGGTGTGCCTGGCATTGCTTTCGCAATCAGAACAGCTTGTTTCACATACTCTTGAAACGCACCACGACGACCAAAACCACCACCCGCATGCATTTTATGCACATACACATTATCCAGTGGTATTTCCGCTGTCTCAGATGCTGCAGTTATGGATGTTTCACCATTTTGCGTACCGACCCACACATCGAGTCGTTGTGGTGTGTAAAGCGCAGTTGCAGTCTGTGGTTCTAATGTGGCGTGATTTAAAAATCCTGTGGTGTATTCAGCTTCAATGATTTTCGTAGCACCAGCAATCACTTTTTCTGCATCACCATCTTTGCGTGCTACAGGTACGGTCTTGGCATCAATCGCTGCACGCAGCGTCGCCATGATGGATGCACTACTGACCTTTGCGTTTTCACCTTCATTCCATTCAACCTTGATGGTTTTCAAAGCTTGATTAGCCTGCCACCAGTTGCTAGCAACAACCGCTACCCATTCATCATGGACGACAATATTTTTCACGCCAGGCATAGCCTTCGCCTTCACATCATCAACACGCACTATCGTGCCGCCAAATACGGGGCTTTGCAAAATTGATGCATGCAACATACCGGGCAAACGTACATCTGCTGCATAAATTTGTGAGCCATTGCACTTAGCAGGTATATCAAATCGCGCCGGTGATGACCCGATTATTTTCCAGTCTTTGGGATCTTTTAGTTTAGGTTCAGTGGGCACAGGCAACGTGCTCGCTACCTGCGCTAATTCACCATATCGTGCTTGTTTGCCCGATGTGTGTGTCACCACACTTTGCGCAGCACGACATTCAGATGCAGGCACATTCCATTGTTTTGCTGCAGCGGCAATCAACATTTCTCGTGCAGCGGCACCGGCCTTGCGCACATAATCTTGTGATTCACGTATGCCGCGACTGCCACCGGTCGACATATCTTTAAAAATACGTTTGCGTCTAACATGATCATTCACGTCTGCATATTCAGGACGCACTTTATTCCAATCACATTCCAACTCTTCGGCTACTAATTGGCACAAACCTGTAAACGTACCTTGTCCCATTTCAGAACGAGCAATGCGTATTACCACCGTATCATCTGGCTGTATCACTATCCAATGCGTGACCTCAGGTCCGGCATTATTCGCATCCGCTGCCATTACATTCATGAGCGGATTGAAACCCAGTAAAAATCCACCGCCCACTAAGGCTGACTGTTGAATAAAGCGACGACGTCCTGCATCTATGGACGATAAGCTCATGGTAATGACTCCAAAAAAATTAGTGTGATTGACGTGAAAAATGAATGAGAAAAAACTGACAGACCACATCCTATCAAATCTGTTTTAAGGACGTTCTCAGCAAATTAAACTTAGCATTTTAAAATGCCGTCTGAAAACGCGTTGACCATGTAAAATATGACATCGTCATAAGCAACACTTGCGATACTTCTTCAATTGCTCATTTTTTAGGATGGACCAACAATATGAAAATTAAACAGATCCTGACTGGTGTAGAACTCGTCATCGCTGATGTGGAAGTTGAACTCAATGGCACACTGCGCTCGACTCCCACTCTGTGCGCCATTATGCGTGATGACAATGGCAAAGAACTTGCCGTACCTCTGAACACACCTGACGGCCGCCCTATTTTCATGAACATAGAGAATGCCATCGTTTCAACTGAGCCCATAGGTTCAGAGAAAAAGAACGAACATTAATCGCTAGGGCTGTCGCTTATTATTTTTAAGCTATTTGACTTAGAAAGCGGCAGCCTAATTAGCATTACAAGAAACGATCTAATAACTTTCTTGACCATCTATCCAAGGCCATCAGATTCGCAATACGATAAGTCACACCGTGACTATCTGTAATCAATAAGGATCGATCGCGCAAGCGCCGTATATCTTCTTCCCCTTTGAGTACAAAACTCGTCAAACCTCGATTGGTTTGCACTGTCCATGTACTAGGCGTAGCAAAGGAAGAAACTGACTGCAGTCTTTCTATCTGTGGCGTGAACTCAATGTGCGCTAACGCCGATGTGATCAATTCACGACTGACTTCATCCACATCGCTGAGCTGCGCTATCCATGCCAATTCATGCCCATCTTGACCAACGATAGAAATTGCCTCATCAGGAGCATCAATTGGAAATGCACGCACTATGCTCACGCCATGATGTTGCACACCCTCTTGATCAGAAAAATTCAGTACGCCATGTGCATCACGTGTCAGCACATCACGTCCCGACTGAAAATTTCTGACTGTGGTCATGTCACTCATGAGGCCACCTTCACAGGAGGTACATGCAATGCGACTGGCTCAACATCTTCCGTATCAACATTGCGTGCTTGCGCTTCATATAAACGCCAATAAGTCCCTTGTGCTTCCATCAGTTCATCATGCGAGCCAACTTCAACTACAGCCCCTCTATCCATCACGACTAATCTATCTGCACGACGTAAGGTGGACAATCTGTGTGCAATCGCAATCGTGGTTCTACCCTGAACTAAATTATCTAACGCTTTTTGAATTTCTTTTTCAGTTTCCGTATCCACACTGGATGTCGCTTCATCCAACATCAATATGCGTGGATTAATCAGCAAAGCGCGCGCAATCGAAATACGTTGACGTTCACCACCTGACAATCCTTGGCCGCGTTCACCAACGATAGAGTCATAACCATGGCGCAAACGCAGAATAAATTCATGTGCATGGGCGGCACGAGCAGCAGCAATTACTTCAGCTCTCGTTACATCCGGCTTGCCGTAAGCGATGTTGTCTGCAATCGTGCCATGGAAGAGGAAAGGCTCTTGCAATACCAAACCGATATGACTACGGTAGTCTGTTAAGGCCAAGCGGCGTATGTCTATGCCATCTACTAATATAGCGCCATCACTCACATCATAGAAACGGCAAATTAAATTGATGAGTGTGCTTTTGCCTGAACCACTATGTCCTACCAAACCTATCATTTCACCCGGTTTGATATCGAGATTGAGTCCACGAATAATACGCCGACTGCCATAACGGAAACCCACATCACGCATTTTGATTGCACCCCGCACTTGCGGCATAGGCACAGGATTCGCTACTTCAGGCACACTCGATTGATGATCAAGAATATCGAAAATACGTTTTGCACCCGCCGCAGCTTTCTGGGTATGTGAAACGATACGACTCATGGAATCTAATCGCCCATAGAAACGACCGATGTATGCAATAAAAGCAATCAAGACGCCAACGGTAATGGAGCGCCCCATGATGAGCCAGATACCAAATGCCCACACCACTAACAAACCTACCTCTGTCAGCATGGTCACGGTAGGCGTGAACAAACTCCACGTGCGATTCAGTTTGTCATTTACCGCTAAATTATGTTGATTCGCTTCTCTAAAACGTTGTGCTTCACGCTTCTCTTGTGCAAAAGCTTTTACAACTCGAATACCCGGTATGGTGTCTGCTAATACATTGGTGACATCACCCCAGATACGATCAATTTTTTCAAAGCCAGTCCGCAGACGATCCCTTACCAAATGAATCATCCATGCAATGATAGGTAATGGCAGCAAAGCAGCAATTGCTAGCCACTTATTAATTGTGAAGAGCACTATCGCTGTCATGATGAGCATCAAGACATCAGTAGCGAAATCTAGTGCATGCAAAGAAAGAAAAACGCAAATACGATCCGACTCATTCCCAATACGCGCAATTAAATCACCAGTACGTTTCGCGCCAAAATATTCCAAGCTGAGTTTGAGTAAATGCTCAAAGGTAGCAGTACGCAAATCAGCGCCTATGCGTTCCGAAACTAACGCGAGCAAATAAGTACGCCACCAACCTAGTCCCCATGCAGCGATGGCGGCACCAAACAAACCAACCAGATACAACATGACATCAGCGGTATCAATCTGCGTGCCGTTATGCGTGGGAATGAGAATCTCATCCATTAATGGCATAGAGAGATAAGGTGGAACGAGGGTCGCAGCGGTTGACGCTAGTGTCAGTACAAACCCTAGCAATAATTGCATTTTGTAGGGCTTAGCAAAGCGCCACAAACGAAACAATACCCAAGTAGAGGTGGGTTGCAATAATTCACGATGGCAGACAGGACATTGCTCACTGTCTTCCGGCAGTAGCGCCTGACAACTGGGGCATAGCGGCGCATGCTCTTCGTTGGCTTCACCATCTCCTGAGCGCCAAGCCTGCACTCTTTCAAATTGCTGCAGCAATCGCACTGCTGCCACATCCCGCGACAAGGTAAAACGCCAGCTAGATAAACACTGGTTTTCATCGTGTAAGGACAGCGTGCCTATACCTGCATGATCGGTATGCTGCAGGCTTAAGTCAGGATGCAGAGGCCAGCTAGTCCACCGACCACCATCCGAATCGCTTATCATTCGCTCCGAAGTCAGTAAAAGCGTGCTGGCAGCATATTGCAGGGATGTGTCGAGATCGACCTCCAGCGTGGCCAATACCACTTCATCGGCGCCGAGCGGCGGCATCCCTTTGGACGCCAATGCTGGAGCGCCTTCGGTTAATGCTTGTGTAAACAATCTGGAGCGATAAAACATGAGTCGGAAAATTCGACGCCTGAGCGCAGTAGTGGTTGCCAAATTCTGGCAGACAAATGCCTGCTCCAGAAACTTTGTGAAGGACGGATTTTCTCCCATTCCGGCCTGCTCGTCCAATTGTGCCCTAATCTAGCCCCAAGTGACTGCTTAATCATGACTCAGACTGATTCTTTAACTGAACCACAAGGCCCTTTAGAACTTCAACTTCTGCGCACTACCTATCTGCGCGGTCCAAATATGTGGACCTATCGAGAAGTCATCGAGGTCTGGCTAGATCTGGGCATTTTAGAAGAGTGGCCTAGCCACAAGCTGCCCGGCTTCGTAGATCGCCTGTTAGCGGTTCTTCCTCAAGTCGGTGCGCATCACTGTGGACTGGGTAAAGAGAATGGCTTCTTAGAGCGCTTACAAACCGGCACTTGGATGGGACATGTGCTGGAACACGTCATCATCGAACTCATCGAACTCGCAGGTATGGAGGCAGGTTTTGGGCAAACGCGTGAAACCACAAAACCAGGTGTCTATCGCATGGTCTTTAAAGTGCCGGATGAAGCAGTCGGGCGCACTGCACTGGAACAAGGTTTTGCACTTCTTCATGCAGTACTAAATAAACAAGCATTTGATCTCACTCTGGCAATCGCCAAAGTCAGAGAGCAAATCGATGATTATTATTTAGGACCTAGTACAGCGCACATAGTAGACAGCGCGAGCAAACGTCAAATTCCACATATACG
>CANGLD010000128.1 GCA_947454475.1 Oxalobacteraceae bacterium | reverse complement strand
TTAACGGCTTTCCGGATTGGTACCTCAGGTGATGATATTTTAATTGGGTCAGATTATTCTGAAATGATCTGGGGTGAAGCAGGTAACGATCTCTTAAATGGAAAAGGTGGCAGAGATCTGTTAGTCGGAGGTCCTGGTGATGATATTTACGAAGCCGATATCTACGACACCTTAGTCGAAAGAGCTGGCGAAGGAAATGACACTGTTCGTATTGATTATCACATTACTCTTCCACTTTCATTTGAAAATGCAGAATTACAAGGCACAGCAGCATGGAATGCCACTGGTAATGCGGCTGATAATCGTCTAACAGGAAATAAAGGCAATAACATACTAACTGGCTTGGCGGGTAACGATAGATTGGATGGCAAAGGTGGCAACGATATCTTGATCGGTGGGACAGGTAGTGATGTGTATTTCTTAGACAGACAATCTGATCATGATGAAATTACTGAAGAGCGCGGTGATGACAATGACCGCAACATCATTCAACTCGGTGAAGGAATAACGCTTGCTGATCTCATTTTTACGCGTAATCTCACCACATTAGCAATCGCAATTGCTCCTAATAGCAAAGATCCTAATGCTAAACCTAGTGATGTCTATATCAATAATTTCTACAATAAAGAAGGCTGGAAGCCACTACAAGCTATCCGCTTTGCGAATGGCGAAGAACTCACAGATTTAGATAAGCTCGACCCTAGTTATCGTGCAGTGCTGACTGAACAGGCTGATGTCATCACAGGTAGCAGACTGGGTAATAATATTTTATATGGCATGGGTGGTGCTGATGAACTTACTGGTCAGTATGGGAATGATCAACTCTATGGTGGTGAGGATAATGATCGCTTAGAAGGTGGTGCTGGCGACGATCTATTAGATGGCGGCACAGGTGATGATGTTTATGTATTTGGTTCAGGATGGGGCAATGATCGCATTATAGGTAGACCGAATAGCAATGAAAAAGATGTAATTGAATTTAAGTCTGGGATCTTAGCAACGGATATAAAACTGAGCCGTGATTTATATGCATTAATGATTACGCAAACCGGCACGAATAATAAAATAGTCGTGCAAGATTTCTATGCCAAAGACAAAGCTAACAATTCTAGCGTTGCAATTCATGAAATTCGATTCGCGAATGGCGAAAAATGGAATGATCTCAACGTGAAAGATATTCGTTATGAAGGAACACTGACAAATAATACTGACATTTTAAAAGCAAGTCAGTTCGATGATGTAATTAATGCTCTAGCCGGTGATGATGAAATTTACGGACTAGGTGGCAATGACATCATCTTAGGTGATGCAGGTGATGATAAATTATTTGGCGATGATGGTAATGATCAAATTGACGGAGGTAGTGGGAATGACATCATCAGCGGTGGCAATGGCGACGATACGCTGTATGGGAATACGGGCAATGACAAAATCAATGGCGATGCTGGCGACGACTCTCTAATCGGCAGCTATGGTGATGATGTCTTATCTGGTGGTGAAGGCAATGACTTAATCCAAGGCGGATCGGATAATGACAAAGTCTATGGCGGACTAGGCAATGACAATTTATATGGCAATGACGGTAATGATGTACTTTATGGTGAAGCGGGCAACGATAGGCTGACAGGTGGTTTAGGGGATGACCAGCTTTATGGCGATGAAGGCAATGACCTACTCGATGGTGGCGCAGGCAATGACCTGCTCTCTGGCGGATTAGGTGATGATGTATATCGATTTTATGAAGGCGCAGGGAACGACATCATCGTTGATTCTGGAGGCCTTGATACCATAGTTTTTGATGGCATTACTGATCCTTCTAAATTAATCTATCAACGCTTGGGAAATGACTTACGCGCTAGTTTTAAATCAAGCTCAGACAGCATTACGATACAAAACTTCTTCCTCGCAAATGGCAGTTTAAATACAGCTGCTGCAGTTGATAATTTCCGACTCGCAAATGGACTCACCATGTCAGCGAGTAGTCTAGCCAATGCGATGGCAACTGCACCTCGATAAATCTAACCAAACCAACTATTCAATTTATAAATTGTAACTGACCTATTCATTCAACCATGATGAATAGGTCAGTTAACTAGTTGGCCAGCCTTTTCCTATTGACCTATTTCACATGCAATCAAGTCATGACACAACCATGCGTGCTATCGGCATGGATAAATCCAATACAGAAAAAAATCAATCACATTCATCAGCGCTTTCAAACAGTGGACTTACTTGTTTAGTTTTAATCGCGCGTTTACATGATATCTCTACAGAACCTGCACAGTTATTACATGAGTTCGGTGAAGCCGATGGAAGTTTTACAACCGCATCGATTTTGCATGCAGCTAAAAAATTAGGCCTCTCCGCTGAGTGCAAACGTATTCAGCCTGAGCGATTAGATAAACTCGCATTACCAGCAATTTGTTGCGGAAGTGATTGTGAATTTTTTATTCTAGGGCGTATTGAAAAAAATGATGAAGTCATACGCCTGCTCATCCATGAACAACATCAACCTCAACCCAGATGGATAGACATTCCCACTCTTACACAATTGTGTGGAAATACATTCATTTTATTTGCATCACGCGCTTCAATAGCAGGTGAGTTAACCCGTTTTGATTTTAGCTGGTTCATACCAGCCATTATTAAATATCGTCACTTGCTGTCTGAAGTCTTACTAGTCTCCATAGTTTTACAACTATTTGGTTTAGTCACACCCTTATTTTTTCAAGTGGTTATGGATAAGGTCTTAGTCCATAGAGGATTTAATACGCTAGATGTTATCGCTATCGGATTATTCATCGCTAGCCTATTTGAGGTGACATTAAGTGGGTTACGGTCTTATATTTTTTCTCATACCTGTTGCCGTATCGATGTAGAACTAGGAGCAAGATTATTTAAACATCTACTTGCCCTGCCTCTCCCTTGGTTTCAGTCACGCCGTGCAGGTGATTCAGTAGCACGGATGCGCGAGTTAGAGCAGATACGGAGTTTTTTAACAGGGAATGGCATCACGCTGGTTTTAGATTTACTGTTTTCCGTGATTTTTCTAGCAGTCATGCTGATCTATAGCGTGCAATTAACACTGATCGTATTTTTTTCTTTACCTTGTTATCTGTTGTTGTCAATTATTGCAACTCCAATTTTACGAAGCCGCCTGGATGAACAATTTAAACGAGGCGCAGAAAACCAAGCATTTTTAGTCGAAACTGTGACATCGATTGATACTGTGAAATCCATGGCAGTGGAACCACGTTGGACTAAAAAATGGGAAAAACAACTTGCTGCTTACATACAAGCTGCCTTTAAAGCCAGCACGACTGGCAATATCGCAAGCTGTGGTGTGGCAGTCATAGGAAAAATCGTTACTGTCTTAACCATGTGGTTAGGTGCAAAACTCGTTATCGATGGTGAACTCAGTGTAGGACAACTGATTGCATTCAACATGCTGGCGAGTCATGTAGCCATGCCAGTCATGCGCTTGGCACAAATGTGGTCGGATTTTCAACAAGTAGGCGTATCAGTAGTTCGGCTAGGTGAAATTTTAAATGCTGATCGTGAATCTTCTCAACATAGACTTTCACTACCAACAATCAAAGGACATATCCAGTTTGATCAAGTAAGTTTTCGCTACCGAGCAGAGGGTAACTATACACTGTCAGATATTAATTTACAGATTCAAGCAGGAGAAGTCATAGGAATAGTTGGTCGCTCAGGCTCCGGTAAAAGTACCCTTACCCGTTTATTACAGCGCCTACACATTGCACAACAAGGTTGCATACTTATCGATGGCATCGATCTAGCCGTGATTGATCCCGCTTCACTACGCAGGCAAATTGGTGTTGTACTGCAGGAGAGTCAATTATTTAATGGCACGATACGAGAAAATATTGCTCTCGCCGACCCTGGTGCAGCATTAGAAAAAATTATTCATATCGCCCAATTAGCTGGCGCTCACAAATTTATCACCGAGCTTTCTGAAGGATACGAAACAGTCATTGGTGAAAATGGCTGCGGTTTATCTGGCGGACAAAAACAAAGAATCGCCATAGCACGTGCTTTGATGCGTGACCCAAGAATTCTGATTTTCGATGAAGCCACCAGTGCTCTCGATTATGAATCTGAGCGAATAATTCAATTAAATATGGCTGCGATTTGCAAGCGACGTACCGTCATAATTATTGCGCACAGGTTGACAGCTGTTCGTCATGCGCATCGCATCATCGTCGTAGAACAAGGTCGCATAGTTGAGCAAGGCAGGCATACTGATCTTGTTAACAACGAAAATGGACTCTACTCTCGACTCTTTAAAATGCAGCAAGCATCATGATAAAAACACGTTTATGGCTAGATGCTATTTATGACCTCATTCATCGTCATATTACATTGTGGCGTAAAGCATGGTTACTTCGACATGAGCTAGATGGTGAAAATTTTCAACGTGATGAAACACCCTTTCTTGCTAGTGCATTGGCATTAGAAAAAACACCTGCTTCACCAGCACCACGTATCGCTGCATGGCTCATCATGACTTTATGTTTGATTAGCTTATGCTGGGCATATTTTGGCAAAGTCGATATCGTTGCTACCGCTGCTGGAAAAATTGTAGCAAGTGGCCACACTAAAACTATACAAGCACTAGAGAGTAGTCGCGTACAGACTATTCTTGTCCATGAAGGTGATAGTGTGAAAAAGGGACAGCTCTTAATTGAACTTGATGCCACCATCGCTGCAGCGGATACACAGCGTTATGAACATGATCTGTTAGCGGCTCAACTACAGACTCTACGAGCAAAAGCAATATTGGCAGCACTGAATACGAATCTAGCTCCAGTTATTCAACGTGAATTACATATGCCTTTTGAAAAATGGCAAGAAGCACAAAATCAAGTAAGCGGATTATTTCAGGAATATCAAGCTCGTAGTAATCGCATTCATTCAGATATTGAAAAACATCGAGCAGAATTGAATACGACGGAAGAAATCATTCGAAAAATTCAACACACCCTACCCTATGCACAAAAACGCGCTCAAGACTTTAAAGATTTGAGTGATAAAAATTTTGTATCGCGCCATGCCTGGATGGAAAAAGATCAAATCCGCTTAGAACAAGAATCAGATCTTGCTATGCAACGCAGCCGCAGCCAAGAAATTAGCGCAGCGTTAAAAGAAACACAAGCTCAGCTTCAAAGCTTGACTGCTGAACTCAGGCGGCAAATGTTAGATGCAATATCCGAAGGAACACAAAAATTTTCTATTCTTCAGCAAGAATTAATAAAAACCACATCGCGACAAAATCTGATGCAGCTTACAGCGCCAATAGATGGAACTGTTCAACAATTAGCTGTGAGTACGGTAGGAGGCGTCGTCACACCTGCGCAACCTTTGATGATCATCGTACCCGACAATCATCCTATAGAAATTGAAGCTCTCTTAGAAAATAAAGATATAGGTTTTGTTAAAAAAAATCAGGACGCTGAAATAAAAATAGAAACATTTCCATATACGCGATACGGCACGATTAAAGGAAAAGTAGCACATATTTCCCAAGATGCTATCAACGATGAAAAACGCGGACTGACTTATTTGGCTCACATACAACCAGAGCGAAATAAAATTCAAATAGATGAAAAATCTGTAGCTCTCTCACCGGGCATGGTAGTTTCGATTGAAATTAAAACTGGCAATCGCAGAGTAATCGAATATTTTTTAAATCCACTCATGCAATATGCAAATGAAAGTTTAAGAGAGCGCTAATTTAGAAATATGAATTTTTAATATTTTATTTTGCAGCCACAATCTCTAACTCAATCAACATACCAGGCATTACTAACTCACTGATAAAGCTAAGCATAGAAGCAGGTCTTGCATCGCCAAGATACGCATTACGGATTTTTCTATAACTATCCAAATCTTCGCGGCGCAATAACGATTGATTAATTTTTACTATATCTTCCACATCCATATCAGCCGCATGAAGCATAGCAATAATGCT
>CANGLD010000127.1 GCA_947454475.1 Oxalobacteraceae bacterium | reverse complement strand
TCACACAATAATTCTGTGAGCGATGGAACGAGGGAAACAATTCGACAATCTCGTGTTCCATCGTTAGATAGCGTTACCGGAACATGATGCTTACCAATTGCATCAATCAACACGCTCATTGTTTAGGCTGCTTAGTTTCATGCACAATTTCATTCATCGCAGCTTTATACGGCGCGCGCGCAAATAACATGTCATACAAACTATTCGGTAATAAGCGTAACAACCAAGAGACGCCACGCATTTGCCATGGAATGACAGCATAACTGCATCCAACTTCTATGTGCTTGACTGCACATGCTGCAAATTTTTTAGCCGGCATCAAAAAAGGCATGGGATAGGTATTCACTTGCGTCATAGGCGTATCGATATAACCTGGCGCGATAGTGACAACCTTAATGCCACTAGACCTTAACTCTACCCGCAGTGATTCACAATAACTAATCACAGCTGCTTTAGATGCGCTATAAGCTTCTGCACCAGGTAAGCCACGTATTCCTGCAACACTGGCTATTCCGACCAAACGTAAATCACGCTGATCTGTTTTCGCTTGCGACTGCATCGCAGTAATAAAAGCACTAAATGTAGCAACTACTGCCAACACATTAATCGCCATGATTTTTTCAAACACGACTGTGTCTTCACTACGTTCAGTCAAGGTGCCATAAGACACACCTGCATTGGCTATAACAACTTCTATGCCGCCAGTGCGATGTAGAAAATCTTGTGCTGCTGAGTTGAGTGCTTGATGATCGCAGACATCCACTACATAAATGAAATGTTTATCTGGATGAGGTAGGGAAAGACGCAGTGACTCTAGTTCTTCTTTGCGTCGCGCAAGCAAACCCAATTGCGCACCTTGAGCTGCATATTCAGTAGCTAGTGCAACGCCTAAACCACTGGATGCCCCTGTGATAAAAACACGCTTCATACGTGACACAGTGTGATGAAGTGCTGCTTATTTTTTGCGTGCAATTAAGGCATCCATCGTTTGTAATGCTGCAGCATGCATAGCATGTTCACTAGCACCACGCATAGTTGCGCCAACCATAGATGGGGAAGTGATATAGCGACCATCGATTGCTATTGTAGGTACGCTTTCAATGTTATATGCCACTTGCAACTGCGCGACGCGCGCTACTTTGGCTTGCACACTAAATGAGTTATAGACGTCTAAGAATTTTTTTCTATCTATGCCTTGTTTCTCAACAAAATCAACAATAGCCTCTTCTTTATCTAGCTTCATACGTTGCACATGAATTGCATCAAATACAGCACGATGTACGGTATCGAGTTTGCCCATTGCTTCTAAGGTGTAATAGAGTTTTTGTTGTGGCACGAAGGATTCACGAAATCCTACAGGCACACGTTTAAACACGATCGTATCGCCACGCTTTTTTACCCACTCAGCTAACTGCGGTTCAAATGCAAAACAGTGCGGGCAGTTGTACCAAAAAAATTCCAATACTTCGATTTTTTTAGCACTATCAGTCGGTTGAATTTGCTGCAGGCGTGTGTATTCCACACCTTCGACTGGCTCAGTTGGTGAAGCTGAAACGGAGAATGACATGAAACCAAAAACAACTAACGAAATTAAACGACGCAATTCGAACATGGCGATTCCTTTTATAAAAGCAAAGATTGCTTTACGGTGTTGGAAATTAAAAATCAAATCGAGATTATTTGGGCACACTCACAACTGCAGCATCAACACCGTTGTCACTTAAACGGGTGCGCATTTTATGCATGGTCTCTACATCTTTAAATGGGCCTACGCGTACTCGATACAACGTGCCTGTTTCTGCGCGACGTTCAGAAACTGTTGCAGCAATCCCTAGTAAAGCTATACGACCTTTTGCTGCATCAGCATCTGCCATTTCTCTAAATGCACCGGCCTGTAAATAGTAACTTCCTTTTTCTTCGTTAGTTGGACTAACTGCTGGTGCGGATTTTTCTGCTTTCGCATTTTCAATCACTGGAGTGGCTGCAGGTGATTTCACTGCTGCACTGGTTGGTGCTGCTGTCGTTGCGGCTGATGATGCCGGCGCTTTTTGGTCTACTAGAGGAGCTCCCTCTTCTGCATTCGGCAATAAACGACGATCACGTGCACCACCAGGTAAGGTTGCGTTCGGATCTATTGCTGACTCAGCGTTATCTGTTTGCTTACCGAGTTTATCTACAAAGGGCAAAGGTGTTTTCATGATGGTTATCGCCACCCAAACCGCAATGGTTAAACCTATGATTAAACCTATGATGAGTCCAGCGACTGTTCCACCTGCCTGACGCGCCATGGAACGACCTTCTGCTTGATAAGGGATGGGACTATGCATATTCAAAATGGGATCCAATGCATGAATACAAATACGTGAAATGTCATTCTATAAAACGATTTTTAATCCAGCGCACACCTTGCAAATATTTACATTCTAGATGGTGCAGAAACGCCTAATAGCGTTAATCCGTTTTTCAATACCTGACGTGTTGCACACAATAAGGCAAGGCGCGCTTTTTTCAAGGCTTCATCATCGACTAATACGCGCTCTGCATTGTAGTAGCTATGTAGCTCACCTGCTAGATCACGCAAATAAAATGCAACTTGATGCGGACCCAGTTCTTGCATGGCTTTCTTTAAGACTTCTGGATACTCGGCTATCTTAGACATCAAGCTTGCTTCACGCGGCGCGAGTAAAGGTGAGAGATCGACTTCGCCTAATCCGGTTTCATCTCCGCCCCATTGTCCTAATACAGAGCAAATACGTGCATGCGCATACTGCACATAATAAACAGGGTTTTCATCGGATTGCGCTAACGCCAAATCAACATCAAACACAAATTCTGTATCGGCTTTACGTGATATTAAGAAAAAGCGTACCGCATCACGACCACGCGTCAAATCACGCTGTTCTTTTGTTTCATCAACTGTGGCCTCACCCGCTGACCACTCAATTAAGTCGCGCAAGGTGACATACGATCCAGCGCGTTTAGAGATCTTCACCTCTTCGCCATTCTTCATCACCGTGACCATTTTATGCAGCACATAATCTGGATAGCCTTGCGGGATGTGCAGCCCAACTGCCTGCAATCCGGCGCGCACTCGGGCTATGGTGCCGTGATGATCACTGCCCTGCACATTGATAACTTGCTCAAACCCGCGCTGCCATTTAGTGATGTGATAGGCGACATCTGGAACGAAGTAGGTGTAATTGCCATCCGATTTACGCATGACGCGATCTTTATCATCGCCGTACTCCGTACTTTTCAACCATAGCGCGCCATCTTGTTCGACGGTTTTGCCTGCTGCTATCAATGCCTTTACCGTAGCGTCGACTTTGCCATCGCTATATAGCGAGGACTCTAAATAGTAATGATCGAAACGCACACCAAAGGCCTGCAGATCTAAATCTTGTTCGTGGCGCAAATAAGTGACTGCAAAACGTCGTATGGATTCGATGTCGTTGACATCACCAGTGGCGGTGACGGGCTCGCCGTTAGCAGCAGATACCGTCTTTTTAGCTACAAAATCGGCGGCGATGTCAGCAATATAGTCGCCGTTGTAAGCAGATTCTGGCCAATCTGCATCCCCAGGCTGTTTGCCTAAAGCGCGTGCCTGTACTGAATCTGCCAGCGTGGCAATTTGTACGCCTGCATCGTTGTAGTAAAACTCGCGCTGCACTTGATAACCCTGCGCTTCTAGCAAGGCTGAAATTGCATCACCTAATGCGCCCTGCCGACCATGCCCCACATGTAAAGGGCCAGTCGGATTCGCTGACACAAACTCAACTAAGACTTTACGACCTGCTGCATCTTGCGTTTTTCCATAGCGCGCACCCTCTTGCAAAACACGGGTAACGATGGCTTGTTTACTACCTGCCACTAGACGCACATTGATAAAACCCGGACCAGCAATTTCTACCTCAGCAATCAAGCCTGCTCTGAGAGGATTGGCCATGACATCTTGCGCTATGGCTTGGGCTAATTCGCGCGGATTCTTTTTTAACGCCTTGGCACATTGCATAGCGATGTTGCACGCAAAATCACCATGCGATGGATCGCGTGGACGTTCAAGAATGACAGCGGGCGCTGATAATTCAGTGCCTGCAAAATGCGGTGTTAAGGCTTGCTGAAACAATGCAGCAATTTGCTCTTTGGGATCGGATGACATGAGAATCTTAAGAAGGCGCGATGCTGATAAAAATTAATCAGACTACGCTTAAAAACACGATTATACCGGCTGACAGCTGCAAAATTTTCCTTTGCTTGTCTGGTTGGACTCTTTGTCCTTAACTAGCATTTCATTTTTAAAGCAACCTTTTTACGTCTAATTCTTATTAGTTCAATCGTCACAGCGTTTACCTGTCCACTATCAATCGATAACGCCTTATCTCCTCTATGTTTTCAAGTTGCACTGCGCTCACCATGCGCTTTCATCACACTTCATTTTGGGGGCAACGATGGCTGTTTCTTTTATTCGTAAGGCTAGCTGTTTAGGGATTTTATTTTTTCTTTGCGCCTGTGGTGGAGGTTCTGGCGGCGGCTCTAGTAATGGCGGTTCTACAAATACTCCTAGCACTTCTGTTATTAGCCCTAGTGGCAGTCCCGCATCGAATAGCGCCACTGCTAATGAACAAGCGCTCATCAACACCACTACGTCAACTTCCGACTCAGGTTCGACTTCATCCTCACCCCTAGATTCACCGTGCACAAATAGGCCTCAGTCACCTTGTTCTGGAGAGCCTATTGATCCCTCTCTCACGCTAAACGTCGCCTCTTCTGAACCCTTACCTAAAAATAATTGCAAAGGCGACGCTAGTGCTCATTGCAGCGGTTCAAGCATTCTGCAAATTGACCATGGCATCGCAGTCACTGCCTCAGGTGTACAAACTTATGGCGTCACCACCTCAGACTTATCTGAAACAGCAGACCCCAATAATCCCGTCGGATTTAAGTTGGCATCAGGTGGCACTCTTGAGCTTAGATCTAGCCGTAGCAAAAACAGCATGCCATCTGGTGCGACACTCATCCTTTCGAATATGGGTTTGTCTTGGGATGGAAAGACAGAGCGCCCACCGATTATTGAGACTTTTTCAACTAGCCAAAAACGCATTGAATTGAGTAGCAACGGGCTTTTACTGATTAAGGATTTGCCCCCACCCAATGATCTGCGTTTTTATGATTTCGGGCAGCTCGGTGTAGCCGCTACGCAAAGTCACTATGCGAACAATATTTACTTTCCACGCCCTGAAGGTGTTACCTGTATTGAGAAGAAAGCTAGCGCATGCCGTTCTAGCGAAAGCCCACCTTTGTCTTTAGAAGCTGGGGACTGGCGAACTGGGGGCAACAAACCCGATAAATTAGTCGCAAGCCACTACCATTTGGATGGTGCAATTGAAGTTGGTTCTGATGTTTCACCTCGCAATAGCAATGTTCTTGCTAACTCCATTTCTATTGATAATTCCAGCATCTTGGGCGGCCTTATTCCTGGTGCACAGGGCTCTCGACAATATCAACAATGGAGTTATGGCTGGTCAAATCTTGGCGTGTGGAGCACTCAAGATAAGGTGAATATGCAAGTCTGGGGCGGCAGCCAAGATTTTCAAAAACTCATTTCCGGAACGGTGGCATTTGGAACAGTGAGTCTTCCTGAACGCATTCCTCAATCAGGAACAGCTATTTATAGTGGAAATGTCTACGGCTGGCTTTCTTATGACTATGCGGGCAGTACTGTTCCTTTTTTTGCGAATGCGAGCGTCACCGTCAATTTCGCCAATAACCAAGTAGAGTTTGTGATGAGCAAAACCCGCTTACTTGAAAAAGACTATACAGATATTTATTTAGATCCCATTCAAGCTACCCTCTCCTTAGATAGGGCGAAATTACAAAATTATGTCAGTGGCCGCCTTGATTATGCAGATATGCAAGGCTGGGCTGGGGCACGTTTTTTTGGCCCCATCACGACGGATGGCTCTGGCATTGCCCCAGCCGAGATGGCTGGCAGTTTCAACATGCAGTGCGAGCAGTTTGAAGCCTGTCCTGTGCTCGCGGG
>CANGLD010000126.1 GCA_947454475.1 Oxalobacteraceae bacterium | reverse complement strand
TCTGATTACAGCCGCAATGCATTGCGTATGGCGGCGTTGATGAAGATACGTTCAATCTTTGTGTTCACGCATGACTCTATCGGTTTAGGTGAAGATGGCCCTACGCATCAATCTGTAGAGCATATATCGAGCATGCGTTTGATACCTCACTTAGACAACTGGCGTCCTTGCGATACAGTGGAATCAGCGATTGCCTGGGAACAGGCAGTGCGTAGACAACATGGTCCTTCTACATTAATTTTCTCGCGCCAGAATTTGCCGTATATGGAGCGTTCCGCTACACAGGTAGAAAATATTCGCCGTGGTGGGTATGTATTGAAAGATGTTGAAAAGCCACGCGTCATTCTGATCGCAACCGGATCGGAAATTGAGCTTGCAATGAAATCAGCTCAACTACTAGCAGATGAAGGCATTGCAGCGCGTGTCGTCTCCATGCCTTGTACGGATGTGTTCAATCGTCAAGATCAAGCTTATAAAGATAGCGTGTTACTAAAAAATGTACCGCGAGTAGCAATTGAAGCAGGGGTATCAGATTTTTGGTTTAAGTATGTAGGTTTAGATGGTGCTGTGATAGGTATCGACACATTCGGTGAATCAGCGCCGGCAGGTGCCTTGTTTAAACATTTTGGATTTACTAGCGAGAAGGTTGTGGCTGCAGCTAAATCAGTGATCCACTGATCATCACAACACGATACGCAGATTAATTATTTATCATTATTTTTATATTTAGGAGACACTCATGACCATCAAGGTTGCTATTAATGGCTATGGCCGCATAGGTCGCAATGTATTACGTGCGCATTATGAAAGTGGTAAAAAGAATGACATACAAATCGTTGCTATCAATGATTTAGGGAATGCAGAATCCAACGCACATTTAACCCGCTATGACACTGCTCATGGAAAATTTCCAGGAACGGTTGTCGTAGAAGGCGACAACATGATAGTCAACGGCGACAAGATTCGTGTTTTTGCGCAACGTAATCCTGCTGATATTCCTTGGGGCGAGTTAGGTGTAGATGTCGTGTTGGAATGCACAGGATTCTTCACTACCAAAGAAAAAGCATCTGCTCATTTAAAGGGTGGTGCTAAGAAAGTCATCATCTCTGCACCTGGCGGTAAAGATGTAGACGCAACTGTTGTGTTTGGTGTGAATCAAAGTGTGCTGAAATCATCAGACACCGTTATCTCGAACGCTTCTTGCACCACTAACTGTTTAGCACCTTTAGTCAAACCATTGAACGATAAAATTGGTTTAGTGAATGGTTTAATGACCACAGTCCATGCTTACACGAATGATCAAGTGTTAACTGATGTGATGCATGAAGACTTACGTCGTGCACGTTCTGCTACCCAATCTATGATTCCTACTAAAACTGGTGCAGCTGCTGCAGTTGGTTTAGTTTTACCTGAATTGAATGGCAAACTCGATGGTTACGCGATTCGTGTTCCAACCATCAACGTCTCGATTGTGGATCTTTCCTTCATCGCAGCGCGTGATACTACTGTTGATGAAATCAATGCCATCATGAAGGCAGCAGCTGATGCGGGTCCATTAAAAGGTATTTTGACTTACAACACTGAACCTTTAGTGTCGGTGGATTTTAATCACAATCCAGCTTCCAGCAATTTTGATGCGACACTCACTAAAGTCTCCGGACGTTTAGTCAAAGTCTCATCCTGGTATGACAATGAATGGGGCTTCTCTAACCGCATGCTCGACACTACGATGGCATTAATGTCGGCAAAATAAATCGTAAGGCGATAATTGAAAAACCCTGCAAAATTTTGCAGGGTTTTTTTATGCAGATAAGAAAATAGTATTCCATAATTGAATCACAGCGAGTACCTGAGGTTGAACTATCTCCGGTTGAATGCGTGCTTTATCTTCGCCGCGTAATCGTATCTGATGCTGTTTTTTTCTAAATAAGCGATAAGCATCAGCAACTGCATCAGCTAAACTAGTTGGGATTAAATCGTATTCGGCTGCCATTTTTAATAAGGCAATATTGCCTACATTGTTAGTCAATGTAGGATGAAGGGCTGCAAATTGCAGCACGAGATATTGCACGATAAATTCAATATCTATCATGCCGCCTGCATCATGCTTAAGATCAAATAATCCTGATCGATTAGGATGGGCCTCATGCATTTTTTCTCGCATAGCGAGGATTTCTTTTTTTATTTCACCTGCATTGCGTGATTGACGTAAAACTTTTTCTCGCAGAGTAGCGAATCTGATTGCTAAGGAGGGAATGCCCGCACAAAAGCGTGCACGTGTAAGCGCTTGATGTTCCCAAAGCCAAGCGGATTGCTGTTGATATTTTTCGAATGCAGCAATGGAAGAAACTAATAAACCACTTGCGCCGTCAGGTCGTAAAGCAATATCGATGTCAAATAAAATGCCTGCAGGAGTGTGGCTAGTCATCCAAGTTATAAATCGTTGCGCTAATTTTGCATATTGCGCGGGCGCTTCTTGATCATCATCGTCATATAAAAAAATGATGTCGAGATCTGAGGCATAGCCTAACTCTTTGCCGCCTAATTTTCCATAGGCGATGACAGCAAATTGTGGAATGTCTCGATGACGTGTAGCGATAGTTTGCCATGCTGCAGATAAGGTCGCCTCAACTAATATGTCTGCCAATGCTGAAAGATGATCAGCTAAACGCTCCACACTTAAAATACCATCCAAATCCTGTGCGAGTAGGCGAAATAATTGAGCGTGATGTAATTCGCGCAGCACATCCATTTGTCTTTCTGTGTCACCAGTAAAAGCATGTAATTGACGTTGGCATTCAAGTGCGAATTGAGGCCAGTCAGGTGCGGTATATAAAGTTTGATCATCTAACAACTCATCTAACAAAACTGGATGGCGCTTTAAATATTGTGCTGCCCATTCACTCGCTGCCATCATGCGGATCACACGCGCTAGGGCATGGGGATATTCAGTTAAAAGAGATAAATAAACTGAGCGTCTGACTATCGTTTCAAAAAAATCTAATAGTCTAGTTAATGTCACCAAACAGGCATCGCCACCAATTTCAGCAACAAGTGGTAATGCTGCTCGCATTAATGATTGCAGTTGATTTTTTGTTTGATCGGATAGAGCTTGAAATTTAGGTGCGTGCCACATTGCGATCAGTCGCTGCGTAGCAGAGGATGGATCTTGAAAATCTAGCGATGTTAAATATTCATTCAAACGTTCTTCGTTTAAATGAGGTGTATTAAAAATATGAATCAGATCGGGTTCTGCATCATTAGCGACGGCACTTTTATCTATAAAAATAGCATCAAATTGATTTGCCACCCAATCACGAATTTCTGTTAAAGCATTGTGAAGCGCTGTGGCGTTAGTAAAGCCAGCCATTTTCGCTATGAGAGTCTGATCTTCATCTGTGCGAGGCAGTACATGAGTTTGTGCATCATCCAGATATTGCAGTCTATGCTCTAGATTGCGTAGAAAAGAATAGGCATGTAAAAGTTTTTCTACGACTTCTGTCGATAAGAGATGGCGTTGAGCTAATACTTGTAGTGTAGTTCTTGTGGAGCGATGCCTTAATTCAGGTTCACGACCTCCGCGTATGAGTTGAAATACTTGGGTAAGAAATTCAATTTCACGGATGCCGCCTCGACCTAATTTAATATTGATATGCCGTTCAGGATGTCGCGTTTCTTGTCGTATGACTTCAGCGCGTATTTGCGCATGCATATTTCTAAGTGCATCGATGGCACCGAAATCTAAATATCGTCTATACACAAAAGGCTGCACCATTGCTTCTAGCGTTTGAAGATCCTCAGGTAATCCTGTTAAGGCGCGTGCTTTTACCCATGCGTAGCGTTCCCATTCGCGACCCTGCAACATGAGATAGCTCTCCAACATAGAAAAACTCGCTGCTAGTGGTCCCGAATTACCATTCGGGCGTAACGCCATATCCACTCTAAATGTATAGCCATCGCTAGTAATTTCAGCAATATCAGCAATCAATTTTTTTCCTAGTTTGATAAAAAATTCATGATTAGATAAAGATCGCTGTTCTGTAGTGAGTGCGCATGTTTCACCTTCTTCGGGATAGACAAAAATCAAATCGATATCGGAGGAGACATTCAATTCTTTGCCGCCTAACTTGCCCATGCCTACAACGATCATGTGTTGCGCACGGCCTGATTCACTGCCTATGGGTTCTCCGTGTTGTGTGACTAATTCGGCATGTCGCGCTGCTAGATGAGTTTGTACGACAAAGTCTGCAAATGCAGAGATGGTGTGTAACACTTCATTTAAGTCAGCTAGTCCCGACAAATCTCTAACGGCGATTGCAGAAAAAAGTAGGTTGCGACAACGCCGCATGGCAGAGGACAGCGTTATGCCGGCATGGAGTTGTGTTTGTAATAGGGACTCTAAATCGATTTCTGTGAGTGGTAGCGCACATAGCGCATGCAATTCTGCTGCATGTTCTGGCTTTGCAGCTAGCCAGCGTTGAACAAATCGGGAGCCTAAGTCAGGCATTCCGTTTGAAAGAGTCGTCATAGATAGGTCTGGTTGAAATTGGGTAGCAAAGATTAGGGTTGGATTTATCCGTCGCCAATGTAAATATGATAACGTAACGCTTTATACGCCCCAAGGCATGCAGTGCCAAGATTTGGCACAATGCGCTATTCCTCAGACAGAAAATGTTTTAAAGACTTCGTGTTTGTTCGTGGGCTGGGGTGGTATACCCTTAATCACTATATAACTGGCCCCTAAATTCAATTTTGATGCCTCGTTTTTTTATTATCGTTAATCGTATCAGAGAGTCTCTGCTCAATGCTTGGGCTAGCGTTTTTGCGGCATATAAAGAATTTAATTACAGATCACACCGCATACTACGCTTTGCTGTTGCAGCAGCGTTGATTACGTATTTTATATTTTGCGGTATTTTTTTATCACTACGCTATGTGATTTTGCCTAACGTTGGTGTGTATAAAGCAGAAATTGAACGTATCTCTAGCCACTTTATTGGTAAACATATTAGCGTTGATCAAATTAATGCGAGTTGGAGTGGTCTACATCCTAGGTTGCAATTAAAAGGTGTAGTGGTTTACGGCGAGGGTGATCAAGCAGCACTTACGTTGCCGGAAGTAGATGCCACTCTTTCTTGGATGAGCTTACTTACTGGGCAGTTGCGTTTAGAAGCGCTGGAAATTCTACAACCTGATCTAGAAATTCTTCGTGATGAAGCGGGAAAAATTTTCGTTGCAGGCATTCCCTTAAATACCAAGCAAACAGCAGATGAACATGGTTTGGATTGGCTGCTGACACAAAAGCAGATTTCCATTTTGAATGGTTCGCTGCGCTGGGAAGATAAATTGCGTGGAGCACCAGAGCTAGAGCTAAAAGATGTAAATTTTATTTTACGCAATCACTGGTTTAGTCATCAGTTCTCAATCAAAGCGACCCCTCCTAGACAGTTAGCTGCACCTATCGATGTAAGAGCAAATTTTTCACATCCTGCTTTTACTACGACCATCTCAGATTATAAAAAATGGAAAGGTGAAATTTATCTTGATTGGCGTAATACGCGTCTAGATGATTGGAAAAAATATATAGACTATCCCTTCCCTGTAGAAGGTGGTGAAGGTTCTGTCAGGTCGTGGTTGAATTTTGATCACGCTGTTGTTTCTAATTTCACTGCAGATGTTGCGCTAAAAGATTTGACCGTACAGTTAGCAAAAAATTTAGCGCCATTAAAACTAGTTGAAGTAAGTGGTCAAATTTCTGCTGGTGAAGCTGCAGTAGGTTTGAAAGATAGAATTTTTTCTTTTGGTCAGCATGGACATGCAGTTAAATTAACAAATTTCTCTTTACGTACAGATCAGGGAACAGTCTTACCCGCAACGACTGTGAATAGTATTTATACCGCGGGCAGTGCTTCTAAATTAGAAAAACATGAATTTAGTGTTGTTGCTTTAGATTTAGATACCTTGGCGCAGTTAGCTAGACATTTACCTCTGGGTGAAAAAGAAAAACAAATATTAGAAGAATTTAAACCCCACGGTTATTTAAAAGATTTTCTCATACGCTGGGAAGGTGAGCAATTAGGTACGGCGAATTATGAGATCAGAGGTAAATTCTCTGCACTTGCACTCAAAGGTTTAAAGAAAACACCTTCGAGTAATTCTAAAGAATTGGCTGCATTGGTTCCTGAGTTTGAAGGTTTGTCAGGAGAGGTTAGTGCGGATCAATCAGGTGGCACACTCAATGTGCAAGGTGATCATGCAAAAATAAGTTTGC
>CANGLD010000125.1 GCA_947454475.1 Oxalobacteraceae bacterium | reverse complement strand
TGCAATACAATCTGTCAAAAACCACTTATTTGTACGGCACAATCAGCCGCGCAACAAATGGCGCATTCAGCTTGTATAGCGGCGGCCAAAGTGCTGTTGGCACACCAAACACCGGCTACGCAGTTGGTATGGTTAAAAACTTCTAATTTTGCGTCGACGTAATGTCGATTTGATTTAGATCTGCAAGATTAAAAAGCCACTCTTAGGAGTGGCTTTTTTCTTTTGTGAATGTTCTTCATCACACAGTGAATGGCATTTGCTTAGTCACAAGCCTACTCACTCTTAGATTTGATGCGCGATGATAGTCTGTCGCAGAATCACTTCACACTCTCTCGCTTACTAGTTAACCACAGGAGAGATGTCCATGAATAAAATTCGACTTGTATCTTTACTTAGTTTAGCTTTGATAAGCGGCGCAGCTGCAGCGCAAACTGGCCTCACTCTCTATGGCAATATCGATGCATCATGGGTAAATTCAACTGGCATAGGTCCAGGTAATGATCGACGTTCTAGTTTTGGTGAAGGCAATTGGACGCCTTCAGTGTGGGGTGTGAGTGGTAAAGAAGATTTAGGTAGTGGTGTGATGGCACACATTAATTTAGAAGGTGGATTTAATGCAGGTGATGGCAGCATTGCGAATGGCGGCACTACGGGTGTGTTTAGTCGTCAAGCGAATGTAGGATTTAGTGGCGACTTCGGCACTTTCAAAGCAGGTTTACAAATCTCTCCCTTTATCACTGCTTATAATTCTTCACTTGCCGTAGCAGGTCAAAATTTTTCTATTCCCGCTTTGCTTTTACATAGAAACGGAACTGCGCTAAATAATTTAGGCGCACCGGTTTCAGTGGCCAATGGTGGTATCGATGCCGATGTTGCGAGTGGCACCACAGCTGGCTTCTTTATTCCTAACTCTATTTCTTATAGCTTGCCCCGTGAATTATTAGGCGGCTTCACTGGTAGTGCGTTGTACGGGTTTGGTGGTGTTCCAGGCGACACAGGTGCAAATCGCTTCACATCAGGTAACCTTGGTTATAGCTTAGGTGATATTAATCTCTTAGCTGCTATCTCAGACCGCGCGCAGCAGTATCAACAATATCTCTTGGGCGGAAGCGTGCCATTAGGTGCTGCTAAGCTAGCTGGTAGCTATGTGCATTTTCGTCCTGAGACAGGCAATTCAACGAATACATACATCATAGGTGGAGGCTTACAAGTGATGCCGAAAACGAATGTAGGGATAAATTTTGCGCGTAATAGCGGAACTAATCATCCCTCCATCATCAATGTATCAGCCGTCTATTCATTTTCGAAATCAACTGAAGTCTATGCTGCATTCAATCATGCGAAAGATGGTGCGTTTTCATCCTATTCAGGTGCAGTAGATGCAACAGCCAACCCAGCAACGTTGTCACAAACTGTTTCTATATCAAATGCTTTTATCTTAGGTTTGCGTAAAGGTTTTTAATGTGCTTTTACGAGTTTGCTTAGACTTGAATTAACTAGTCCCGGCGTAAGCCGGGACTCAACACTACACTTCATTGCGTGTTGATGTTCTGAGTGGTCTAAATACCTGCTGATTAGCATAAAATTGTATATCTTGCCCTTCACACCAATTGGGTAAACCCATCACTGGCAAGGGCGTGAAATCTTGTGAATCAAAACCTTGTTGCAAGCGTTGGCTCACTAATTGATCGACTTGATCCCAACGTTGACTATCTGGCTGATCAAACCAATCGTCATCTACCTGTACCACCCATGCATGTGCGGTAATGGCTTTATACGGAGAGGTTAATTTTTCTAATAAGGCATGTCCAAATACCACTACTTCGCAATGCTTTTCTAACTCATCACGCCTTGTAAGAAAAATATCTGTCCAAGTATGCTGTTGTAGTGCCAGTGTCAAACTAGGATCACTACACATCCACAGTGCTGCATTTTCATCAAACAATGTTGCTGCATCACGCTGACGACCGCGCTGACTATTATGCTGACTACTGCCTTGCGCCAACTCTGCTCTGTTTTTAATTTCAACTGCTTGTATGTGATTTAAGATTTTTTTAATTTGCGGGAAGCGCAGCCACATGAGTGCATTAAAAAAATCATGTAAATTATCGCGGGTAGGAATACCGCCAGTGGAGTAAATATGAGATTCATATTGCACACCCTCTGGCAAATCATGTTGGGGTATGCAGTGTAGTGCATGGCCTGCTACATTACTTAAATTTTGCTCTTGCATGAGACGGTTAATCTCGGGCTTCCAATCTTGTTGTTGAAGCACTGAATAAGCGATATCGCGAATTGGTAACAACCATGGCTGTTCCCAATTTATTTTAGAGAAAAATTGCTCAGACATGAGCGATGAATAATTAAACCGAATTAGCTGAAGCGTTAAATCACACCATTTTCCAAGCGAGTGTGGCACCCGCATCGAGTGGTACAAGCGTTGCCCCTTGCATGACTAATTCTTCAGGCACTACCCAATTTTGTTTTTGCAACGTGATGTGATCAGTGTTGCGAGGCAGTCCATAAAAATCTGCTCCATAAAAACTCGCAAAGGCTTCTAACTTATCTAATGCTCCAGCTTCTTCAAAGGCTTGCGCATATAACTCCATCGCATGCAAAGCGGTATAGCAACCAGCACAACCACAAGCATGCTCTTTTAAACCTTTAGCATGGGGCGCAGAGTCGGTCCCTAAAAAGAAACGAGGATTACCAGAACTCGCTGCTTGCACTAACGCCTGCCTATGTGTTTCACGTTTTAATATAGGCAGACAATAATAATGCGGACGCACACCACCTTTAAAAATTGCATTGCGGTTGTAGAGTAAATGATGTGCAGTGATAGTCGCTGCTATTGGACCTTCTGCATCACGCACATAATGTGCGGCTTCTTGTGTGGTGATATGTTCGAATACGATTTTCAACTGCGGTAATTTTTTTCGCAGTGGCTGCAAGATACGATCGATGAATACTGCCTCACGATCAAAGATATCGATCTCAGTATCAGTCACTTCACCATGCACCAATAAAGGCAAACCCAACTCTTGCATCATTTCTAAAGCGGGCATACAACACTGTAAATCTGTCACGCCCGCATCGGAATTCGTTGTTGCACCGGCAGGATACAATTTTACGCCGTGGACAAACCCACTCTCTACCGCTTTGCGTATTTCTTCGGGCTGCGTATTATCTGTGAGATAAAGCACCATTAAAGGTTCAAATGCCATGCCGTTTGGTAGCGCCGCTAAAATTCTATCGCGATAAGCACTAGCCAATGCCGTGGTTGTGACTGGCGGCTTTAAATTAGGCATCACGATGGCACGTGCAAATTGTGCTGCAGTGTGTGGCAACACATCGGCTAATACACTGCCATCACGCAAATGCAAATGCCAATCGTCCGGGCGTGTGATGGTGAGTGTGTTTGCGCTTTGCATGGCAGTCATAAGAAATAATTGTATTGAATGAGTGAGCGGAATTTTACAGTACTAGGATGACTCGATAGTCATTCACATTCGTGCGAGTCGGCCCTGTGACGAGCAAATCACCTAAGGCTGAAAAATAACTATAGCCATCATTATTCGCTAGTAGAGCAACGGCTGATAAATTTAATGCTTGCGCTCGCGCTGCGGTATCAGGAAAGAGTAAAGCACCTGCATTATCTTCTGTTCCATCAATGCCATCTGTATCAGCAGCTAGTGCAAACACATCTGACATGCCGTTGAGCTCAATCGCTAGCGATGTTAAGAATTCTACACATCGACCACCGCGACCATTTCCTTTCACGGTAACAGTACATTCGCCACCAGAGATCAATGCAACGGGAGTACGGAAGGGTTGATGATGATTGCGAATTTCTTTTGCTATTGCAGCATAGACTTTCGCTACTTCTGACGCTTCTCCTGTAACCGTATCACCTAGCACTACGGGTGTGATGCCTTGTTCATTAAAAAAGCTGGCTGCTGCTTGCAAGCTTTGATGCGCAGTCGCAATCACAACCTGTTTAGCTTTTGTAAAGACAGGATCATTGGGTTTTGGTGTTTCTGAAATTTTTCCATCTACACCTGCTTGCAAATGCGCCATCACACTATCCGGTGCTGTGACATTAAATCGCTTGAGTATGGTTAAGGCTTCTTGATACGTACTAGGGTCAGCACAAGTCGGGCCCGATGCAATCGCACTAGGTTCATCACCCGTGACATCACTAATGATTAATGTGGTGATAGGTGCTTTAGATGCAGCAGCTAAACGTCCACCTTGTATACGTGATAAATGTTTTCTGACGATGTTCATTTCTGTGATGGGCGCACCCGATTTCAGTAAACCATTCGTCACAGATTTCAAATCAGCCATAGAAATCCCGGCTACAGGTAAAGATAATAAGCTTGATCCACCACCAGAAATCAATGCGATCAAATGATCGTCTTCTGTGAGCTGGGATACCAAAGCTAAAATTTCTGCTGCAGCAGCTTCACCCGCTCCATCTGGCACAGGATGTCCTGCTTCAACCACGCGTATATGTTCTGTGTCCATACCATGTGCATAGCGCGTTACAACCAAACCTTCTATCGCATGCGATGAAGGCCAAGCGAGTTCAACTGCACGTGCCATGCTGGCAGCAGCCTTACCTGCACCTACAACCAAGGTGCGCCCTTTAGGTGGAGTCGGTAGATGTGCAGCGACGATTTTTAAAGGATCTGCCGCGGCGACTGCTGCATGAAAGCTATCCGTTAAGAGTTGGCGTGGATTCATATACAAAAATTTTAAAGAATATTTTTAAACAGTGAATTTAGGCGCGTAATGGCTTAACTTCGAGATCTTCTGACGTCACTTCCGATAAGACTTCGGTCTGACGCGCTTGTTGTCTTTCCCACATTTGTGCATATGCACCCTGCAATGCTAGTAATTCACTGTGCGTGCCGCGCTCTACTATACGGCCATGATCCATCACTAAAATTTGATGCGCATCGGCGATGGTAGATAAACGATGCGCTATGACTAAGGTAGTGCGATCACGTGCTATATCTTTGAGTTGAGCCTGTATTGCTTGTTCAGCACGTGAATCTAATGCCGATGTGGCTTCATCAAAAATCAATATAGCTGGATTTTTTAATAAGGTGCGGGCAATCGCTACGCGCTGTTTTTCACCACCCGATAATTTCAAACCACGCTCACCCACAGCAGTTTCATAACCATCAGGCAGACTTAAAATAAAATCATGAATATAGGCGGCTTTAGCGGCAGCGATAATATCTTCTTCGCTTGCATCAGGTCGACCATAACGTATGTTGTATGCAATGCTGTCATTAAAAAGCACGGTATCTTGCGGAACTATGCCTATAGCGCTACGCAGTGATGTTTGCGTTATCTGACGAATATCTTGTCCATCAATTTCTATGACGCCCGTGTTCACATCATAGAATCGAAATAAGAGTCTAGCTAAAGTGGATTTGCCGGAACCACTATGACCAACTACGGCCGTGGTTGTGCCTGCAGCAATCGTAAAATCCACATCAAATAAAATTTGTCGATTTTTTTCATAGCTAAAATCAACATGAGAAAAACTCACCTGCGCGTCTTTTATATCTAAAGCCTTAGCATTTGCATTGTCAGCAACTTCACGATGCTGATCTAACAGGGTAAACATTTTCTCCATATCGGCGAGGCTTTGTTTAATCTCGCGATATAAGACGCCGAGAAAATTCAAAGGAATATATAGCTGTATCATGAAGGCGTTCACCAACACTAAATCGCCTAGTGTTAATTGCCCCGCAATGACGCCTACCGTTGCACGCCATAGTATTAACGTAACTGCCGTTGCAATAATGAGTGACTGCCCTGTATTTAACAGCGTGAGTGAAGTTTGTGAACGTACTGCAGCTGTTTCATAACGACGCAATCCTTCATCGTAGCGTTGTGCTTCATATTCCTCATTACCAAAATATTTGACTGTTTCATAATTGAGTAATGAATCTATCGCTTTGGTACTCGCTTTAGAATCCAATTCATTCATGGTGCGTCTAAAATGCGTGCGCCATTCTGTAATCATGACTGTGAAAACGATATAAACCACTAAAGCGATGACGGTGATACCAAAGAACCAAATGTCATATTTAAGTGCGAGATAGGTCAGTACTAAACCTATCTCCACTAATGTCGGCAAGATGCTAAATAATGTGTAAGAGACTAAAGAAGAGATACCGCGTGTGCCACGTTCTATATCTCTGGTGACACCACCTGTTTGCCGATTTAAATGAAAGCGCAATGAGAGCGCATGTAAGTGACGGAATACTTTGAGTGCAAT
>CANGLD010000124.1 GCA_947454475.1 Oxalobacteraceae bacterium | reverse complement strand
GCAGTGAGCATAAAGGTGGGGTTGGATTGACCGCCTTTAAATTGTTCAATGTGCAAATCACCAGTAAAGCCATCAACATGCTTATGCATGTAATCGGATAAAGCACCAAGATCGACTTTCTGACGTTCTGCTACGGGCTTGGTGCCCATGAATTCTTCATACATGGTGATGTCTCTTTGGTTATGTTTTATTATTTTTAATGAACTGTTTTAATGGCGTTAATTCGCTTAGTGTTTGATTCAATCAAGCTAGCTAGAAAAAAGCATGCGGCGCAATTTATTGCGCCCTACAATTATCCGTTATTGCAATTCTATGTTGTGTTGATTATTTTGCGGTGTAATACCTAACAGCCTACAATTTTTTTTCATGGCGAATCATGAGTAGGGCGCAATGTATTGCGCCGCATGGTCAACTGATTCATTCTACCCTGATGCTGACCAGTTATCAGATTCCTCGTGCTTTTCTATATTGATGAAACAAAGCTTCCATGGTCGTGCCACGCGATTCAGCTTGTAAGGCTGAAGGAGGGGAGTAATTCATAAAGCGCACTACCCAGTCATGATGCGCATCACCAACATCAAGTGCATTGATACAACCAGCAGTTTGCGCCAGATTGCCTAAGAAAAGACGTTGACCTGTGAGTGCATAAGAAAGAATGGCGCGATTCACACCGCCATGCAAGACCAAGAGCAAAGTATCCCAATCAGTATCAGCACGTAAAGCATCAATAGCAGGATGCACTCTGTCCATTAACTCGCCTATGCTTTCACCTGCTAAAAAACGTTTCTCTTCAGGTGCCACACCTTCAAACGCACCAATGAAAGCTTCACGTAATTCAGCATCAGGAATCGCAGCGAGTTTGCCTCCGCGTATTTCTACCAATTCAGGTATTTGCTGAAGTTCTAGTTGTTGTTTTGTTTCTGCTAACACTAAAGAAGCAGTTTCTACTGTACGCGGCAATCCGGATACGATCACACGATCAAAGCGTATGCCCGATTCAGCAAAGACACGACCCGCAGCAGTGGCTTGATCTCTGCCAGCTGCATTCAGTGGTACGGATTCAGGCAGTACTGGATTACCAGCAGCATCAAAATAAGTCACGCTGCCATGTCGCATTAAAAATATACGACGTCGTTTAGCAAATGTCATCGGTAGTGTGGCTTTCTTTTTTCGAGAAAGGCAGTAATGCCTTCTAATCCATCTGCGTGATGCAGGCTTTCTACAAATTTTTGTTTTTCAGCTTCGAAATGTTGAGGCAATGTATTCACTGGCGCTTCACGTAACAGGCTTTTGATATTTTCTAATGCATTCGGTGAGAGTGCAGCGAGTTCATCACTCCAATCAAGTGCATCTGATAAAGCGTGGCCATCCGGTACAACGCGATTAACTAATCCACTTTGCTGTAAGCGAGCAGCGGAAACTGCTTTGCCTTCCATAATGATTTCACTAGCAAGTTGTCGTGGTAATGCACGCGATAAAAACCAAGAAGCACCACCATCTGGAGTTAGCCCGACTTTCACATACGCCATAACGAATTTTGTAGAAGCACCGGATACGATCAGATCGCAAGCGAGTGCGAGAGAAAAACCAGCACCTGCAGCAGCGCCTTCAACCGCAGCAATCACTGGCTTAGGGCAATCGCGTATGGCTTCTATCCAATTGTGTAATTGATTAATCGACTCTGCTTGAACGGAAGGATCTTGTTCGCGATTCGCGAGTAAGCGATTTAGATTACCGCCGGCGCAAAAAAAATTATCCGCGCCAGTGATAACAACAGCGCGAATAGCATGATCGCGTTCAGCGGTGGACAAAGCTTCAATGCCAGCGGCATACATGTCGGGATGTAGTGCATTCTTTGCGCCGGGGTTAGAGAGTGTCAGGATTAAAGTTGCTTCGCGTCGCGAAGCCAGCAATTCAGCAGACATAGTTACAGGCAGGTGAGGGTTAAAATTCTATGCTTGTTAAGATATAAGTGATAATAGCAAGCTAGTTTCTTGTCATTCTGCATTGTACCCTCAGTGCCGACTCTTGATGGCTGTGTCTTTCTGGAGTTTTGACAATGGGATGCTGAAAATTATTTTAAAACAGAGGAGACAATATGCTGACCCTATGCGGTTTTGCAGCGAGTAATTACTACAACAAGGTCAAGCTCGCGTTGCTAGAAAAAGAAGTGCCATTTGAAGAAAAGTTGGTATGGGTAGATCGCTCACCTGCTTTACTAGAAAAATCCATATTAGGAAAAATTCCGTATTTCGAAATTGATAATGAAGTACTGTTTGAATCTCAGGCTATGGTGGAATATCTGGAAGATGCTTATCCACAAAAACCATTGATGCCTGCTGATCCCATTGAACGTGCAGAAGTCAGACAGTTAATTATTTTTATGGAATTACATCTGGAATTGGTCGCCCGTGAGTTGTATGGCGAAGCTTTTTTTGGTGGCAAAGTGTCAGATGAAACGAAAGTAAGAGTAGAAAAAATCTTAAAGAGGAATACGGCTGCATTTGGCAAACTAGCGAAGTTTTCACCTTTTGTCGCAGGTTCAACATTCACACTGGCAGATTGTGTCGCACTGGCGCATTTACCATTGGTTGGTCAAGCGACGAAAGCGATTTATGGTACTGATTTTTTAGCCGACTATCCTATTCGCGAGTATGCAAAGAAGTTAGGCGAACGTCCTACTGTACAAAAAGTAGATGCAGATCGCAGAACCAATCGTGAATTAATGATGCAAAAGATGGCAGCGAAATAAAGTTATTTTTTGTTTAGATCTTTGCAAGCCGCTCTAAAGCGGTTTGCAAAGTTTGCTCTTGCTTTGCAAAACAAAAACGCACAATGCCTGATTCTTTTGGCTCTTGATAAAAAGCTGAAATAGGAATTGCTGCTACGCCAATTTCAGTCGTCAACCACGTACAAAATTCCGCTTCCGGTAAATCAGAAATAGCAGAGTAATCTGCACACTGAAAATACGTTCCATTCGACGGCAAGAGTTTAAAGCGCGTATTCGCTAGACCAGAACGAAACAAGTCACGCTTCTTTTGATAAAAATGTGCGAGCTCTAAATAGGGTGAAGGGTTCTGCATATACGTGGTTAAGCCATGTTGCACAGGTGTGTTCACAGTAAAAACATTGAACTGATGCACGCGACGAAATTCTGCTGACAACATAGCAGGTGCTGCAACAAAACCTACCTTCCAACCAGTGACGTGATAGGTCTTACCAAAACTTGATACGACAAAAGTGCGTGCAACTAGCTCTGGATAGCGGCACAGTGATTCATGGCGTTTGTCATCAAACACCATGTGTTCATATACTTCGTCTGAGAGAATAAGAATTTGCGTGCCACGTACTATGTCAGCCAGTTGTTTGACATCGGATTCACGCATCACCGAACCAGTGGGGTTGTGCGGTGAGTTCACCATGATTAAGCGTGTTTTAGGTGT
Organism: Oxalobacteraceae bacterium; assembly: GCA_947454475.1. GTDB lineage: Bacteria > Pseudomonadota > Gammaproteobacteria > Burkholderiales > Burkholderiaceae_D > Pernthalerella. The sequence continues at coordinate 2,861 of CANGLD010000124.1, read as the reverse complement.
GACAGCTGCAGCGACCTTATCCCAAGGTATGACATAACCTTGCTCATTAATTTCCATTTGCACGAACACAGGTTTGGCATTTGCCATCTCTATCGCTGGTACATAGCTATCATAAGCAGGTTCAATCACAATCACTTCTTCACCTGCATGCACACAGCTGAGAACAGCAGTCAGTATGCCTTGCGTACCACCCGCAGTGACGGTGATTTCAGTCACAGGATCGTAATCACACTGATAAAGATCATGAATTTTTTTTGCAATTGCTTCACGTAACGGCAAAATACCTGCCATAGGTGGATACTGATTATGACCACTACGCATGGCATCATTAACAGCATCAAGTAGAGCAGGATCACATTCAAAATCCGGAAAACCTTGGCCGAGATTGACAGCTTTTTTTTCAGCTGCCAGTGCCGACATAACGGTAAAAATGGTCGTGCCTACACGCGGTAATTTAGATTGCAGGGGAGCGAGCTTGAACTCTGCGTGATGAGTAGTCATGGAATTTTTTGCGATGATGATTTAATAATGAATGCAGCTATTGTAGCGTGCGAAATGGAATGCTAGTTTTTATAAGATATTTGCATGCTGACTAGTCCACGTTTCTGGACTGGCGATGGTAAATAAACCCAAGCGTGTGGTTTTGCGTGCTAGTTTTAATAATGCTTTGTCTTTGGTAATTAAGAAATCAGCTTGTGCAGCATGCGCCAAGACTAAAAATTTTTGATCATCTTTGTCGCGACATACAGGTAATTTGATCGTTGGTTCAACATCAGGCATTACATGAATCAGTGAATCAAACTCAGCAAGCAATGTTTGCTGTTGGATTTCAGTTAACGCTAATTTTTTATAATTTAATACGAGTGTCCATTCCATACGGCAGGATGAAGAAGTCACACACTCCACCTGATCTTGCTGCATTGCGCTGAGTAGGTGCTGCCAACGCGGATCGCGAAACACAAATAAATCCAAACAGACATTGGTATCGAGGACGATGCGAGGTTTTTTCATTGCTTTACAATCTGCTTGGTAATGATTGTTTGGGCAGTTTTCTGCCTTGTGCTGATTTGTTTTAGGACCAACGCTTATGTTGATGTTGTTATCTCCTGCGAAGACCTTGGATTATGCGTCACCTTTGAAGACCAAGACACATACTTTGCCGGATTTTATTCCACGTTCTGCTGAGTTGATCAAGGTTTTACGACAATTGGAGCCTGCTGACATTGGCAGTTTAATGAAAATCTCCGACACGCTAGCCCAGTTAAATGTAGAGCGCTATGCAGATTGGTCAAAAAAATTCAATTTTGATAATGCGCGTCAAGCGCTGCTCGCTTTTAATGGCGATGTCTATGAAGGCTTGGATGCAGCTTCACTCACAGAAGCGCAACTCACATGGGCACAAGACCATGTGCGCATTTTGTCAGGGCTGTATGGTGTCTTGCGACCATTAGATTTAATGCAAGCCTATCGTTTAGAGATGGGCACACACTTAGCTAATCCTAAAGGCAAGGATTTATATGCATTCTGGGGGAAGACAGTCACAGAAGCACTACAAGCTGTATTACAAGAACAAAAATCGCCAGTAGTAATTAATCTGGCATCAGAAGAATATTTTAAAGTGGTTAAACCTGACTTACTGGATGCAACAGTGATTGCACCTGTGTTTGAAGATTACAAAGATGGGAAATATAAAATCATTTCGTTTTACGCAAAACGTGCGAGAGGATTAATGGCACGCTATGCCATTGATAAAAAAATCACCAAACCAGAACAATTGAAAAAATTTGATAGAGAAGGCTATGCGTTTGATGCAAAACATTCAAATGAAACTAACTGGGTGTTTAGACGGCGAGTGTCAGCCTGATTGAAATATAGTTGGGATATGCTTCGGACGATTACGCTGCGCTAATCGTCCCTACAATTTTATTTACGTTGATATTGTGTGGTGAGGTGATGGCGGACGATTACGCTGCGCTAATCGTCCCTACAATGTCAGGTGAGGTAGGGCGCAATAGATTGCGCCGCATGGGCAAGTATTAATTATGGTGCCGCATCCATGCACACATAAAATTTAGTGAGACGTAGGGACGATTAGCGTAGCGTAATCGTCCGTATGTTTTTAAAAGATGTTAATTCCAGAATTTCCACCAAGCCGCATCAGCACGTGTGGTGCGTGGTGCTGTGGCTGAATTACCTTTGAAGTTAAATTGATAAACGCGTTCTGCGTCATCACGCAATTCTGTTAATCCCATTGCGTCATAGGCCATGACTTGTATACGCAAGGCTTCTTGTGCTGATGGTGAACCAGGATAGTCACGTACCACGGTTTGTGCACGATTCACTGCTGCCAAATAGGCGCCACGTTGCAAATAGTAGTTTGCGACATGGATTTCATATTGCGCCATTGCCATCACTAGATATTTCATGCGATCTGCTGCGTCGGCTGCGTATTTACTATTTGGGAAGCGATCAGTGAGCTGTTTAAAGGCATCAAAGGCATCACGTGCTGCTTTAGGATCGCGCTCAGTCGGATCTTGTCGACTGATGAAATCAAACATACTCTTCTTGTCTTTGAAGTTTGCCAGTCCACGTAAGTAGTACATGTAGTCGACATTGGCATGATTCGGGTGCAAGCGGATAAAGCGCTCTACGGCAGCCAGACATTGCGCTTGATCGTTTTGGCGGTAGTAAGCGTAGGCGACTTCCATCTGGGCTTGCTGGGCATAAGCGCCAAAGGGATAGCGGGATTCCAGCTTCTCAAAATATTTGACAGCTTTCTCGTAGTTGCCGCTATTTAGTTCATCTTTGGCCTCAGCGTATAATTTCGAGGCAGACCAGTTTTTAGTCTCGTCTGCTTTCTC
>CANGLD010000123.1 GCA_947454475.1 Oxalobacteraceae bacterium | reverse complement strand
GATAGCGATGATGTGATCGACGGTGGAACGGGTAACGACGAACTCTATGGCCGTGATGGTGCAGATAATCTCTTCGGAGGTTTAGGCAATGACGAACTCTACGGCGGGTATGGTGCAGATGTTCTTGATGGCGGTGAAGGTAACGATTACCTAGACGGTGGCATGGGCAATGACACCTATCAATTTGGTCTTAGCTCAGGTCTAGATCGTGTTAGTGACTATGACTATCAATCTGGTAACAACGATGTACTTTCTGTAGGCAGAGGAGTCGAAGCGAATCAAATTTGGTTACGTCGTGTAGATAATGATCTAGAGATCAGTATCATAGGCACTGGTGATAAAACTACGATTAGCAATTGGTACTATGGTAGTTCTTATCATATAGAGGAATTTAAAACCTCTGATGGTAAAACTTTACTTGATAGCCAAGTTGATGCACTCGTCTCAGCAATGGCTGCGTTCGCTCCACCTAAAGCAGGTGAAACTACTTTACCTGCTGACTATCAAAATACACTCAATGCAGTGATTGCCGCCAACTGGAAATAAATAAACAAACTCAAGCTTTTAATCGGGCTTGAGTTTGTTTATTTGTGAAGTGAGTGGCATTGTATGAAACAAGCATTCTTCGACGACGGTTTACAGCAAGATCAACATGTCGTCGATTCTAATCAAAAACAAGAATCAACTTCCTCAACAACTAAGCTTGATACAGGTTTAGCATGTCTGGTGATGATGGCACGCTTACACGGTGTGGCAGCAGATGCAGATCAGCTCGCACATGAATCTGCAATGAATGGCTGTTATTTAGGTATCACTGAATTACTCATTGCAACAAGGCGTTTAGGACTACACGCTAAAGTCGTGAAAGTACAGTTAGATCGACTGCCTAACACTCCCCTGCCAGCTATGGCTATGGCTCGTCATGCAGACGGTTCCCTCGATTTTTTTATTGTTGCACGTATCGATACAGCATCGGAGGACAATCAAGTATTGATACAGTCACCCTCTGTTGGTCGTCCCGAGACCTTGACCCTGAATGAACTTCAAGACAGATGGTCAGGGGAGATGATTTTGTTTACCTCGCGTGCTTCTCTTGTGAATGATTTGCGCAAGTTTGATTTCACATGGTTCATTCCAGCTGTTGTTAAATATCGCAAATTGCTATTAGAAGTTTTATTAGTGAGTTTTGTGTTGCAGTTCTTTGCACTGATCACACCTTTGTTTTTTCAGGTGGTGATGGATAAAGTCTTAGTTCATCGCGGGTTTTCTACTTTGGATGTGATTGCTGTCGGCTTATTTGTGGTGGTGTTGTTTGATGTGTCGTTAAATGCTTTGCGTAGCTATGTGTTCGCTCACACCACAAGTCGCATCGATGTAGAACTAGGTGCACAATTATTTCGGCATTTAATCGCGCTGCCCTTAAGTTATTTTCAAGCACGCCGCATCGGAGACTCGGTCGCTCGAGTACGTGAATTAGAAAACATACGTTCTTTCTTAACTAGCAATGCCATTACTGTGCTACTGGATTTATTATTCTCCGTAGTGTTCATCGCTGTGATGCTCACCTACAGTGGTTGGTTAACTTTAATTGTTTTAATTTCACTGCCCTGCTATGTCATCCTGACAGCCATCTTCACTCCATTGCTACGCATTCGTTTACATGAAAAATTTAATCGTGGCGCAGAGAATCAAGCCTTTTTAGTTGAGACAATCAGCGGCATAGACACCGTCAAGGCAATGGCAGTTGAACCACAATGGACACGCAAGTGGGACAACCAATTAGCAGCCTATGTGTCCTCGAGCTTTAAAACAGCAATGGTGGGCACGTTTGCCAATAGTGGTGTCAAGGTGATTTCTAAATTAGTAACAGTAGCAACGATGTATTGTGGCGCACGGTTAGTCATTGATAACCAACTCTCTGTTGGTCAGTTGATCGCCTTCAACATGCTAGCGGGTCAAGTCGCCCAACCTGTCATGCGTTTAGCGCAGTTATGGACAGAGTTTCAGCAAACCGGCATTTCAGTTCAACGCTTGGGCGACATTTTAAATACACGCACTGAATTAGCTAGCAACAAAAATGCACTGCCCGCACTCGCAGGCCGCATCACGCTGGATGATGTCGTGTTTCGTTATCGACCCGATGGCCCAGAAGTGCTCAAGAATTTGTCATTGGATATTGATGCGGGTGAAGTGATAGGCATCGTTGGTCGTTCTGGCTCAGGCAAGAGCACCTTAACTAAACTCATACAACGTTTGTATGTTCCAGAGCGCGGGCGTGTTCTAGTTGATGGTATGGATTGCTCTCTAGCCGATTCCAGTTCACTAAGACGACAAATTGGTGTGGTGTTACAAGAAAATGTGCTCTTTGCTCGCAGCATTCGCGACAACATCGCCCTCACCGATCCTGGGTCACCTCTTGAATCCGTCATCCTTGCTGCCAAACTCGCTGGTTCCCATGAATTCATTCTTGAATTACCCGAAGGTTACGACACGCTAGTCGGTGAACAAGGCTCGACGCTCTCTGGTGGACAACGCCAACGCATTGCCATTGCACGTGCCCTAATAAGTAATCCTCGCATCTTGATTTTTGATGAAGCAACGAGTGCACTCGACTATGAAAGCGAGCGCATTATTCAAAACAACATGAAAGCAATTTGTAAAGGTCGCACAGTCATCATCATTGCTCATCGCTTATCCGCAGTTAGGGATGCGCATCGCATCATCGTCATGGAACGTGGACAGATTGTAGAAACAGGGTCACATCAAGAATTACTTGCCACTCAGAGCAGCCATTACGCGCATCTACACCGACTGCAGCAAGGGTGAGTCTATGCTTAATAACATTTCATCCTCACCCCGACTCCAAGCAATTGCTGATTTATTTAAAAATTATAAAGAAGCCTTTCATCACGCTTGGCAAAACCGTGAGAAAAAGCCAGTTGAAAAACAAATTCATGAATTACAGTTTTTACCTGCTGTGTTGTCATTACAAGAAACACCTGCATCACCCACCTCCAGAGTGGCAATGTGGATGTTAATTAGTTTTGCAGTAGTCGCCTTACTATGGGCAAGCTTTGGTCATATCGATGTCGTAGCGACTGCACAAGGCAAGATCATACCTAGCGACCGCACAAAAACAATTCAGCCATTTGAAACCGCAACCGTAAAAGCCATTCATGTCAGCGATGGTCAGCAAGTGAAAGCAGGTGATGTTTTAATTGATCTTGATGCTACCGTAGCAAATGCTGACCAAGATCGTATCTTGAGTGATTTACGTGTCGCTCAACTACAAGTCGCTCGTGCACAAGCAATGTTGCATGCACTGGATAATCGACGCTTAGCAAATCTGACTCGGCCAAGCGGTATTGATGATGTTAAATTTTTAGAAGCGCAACGCCTTTTGGCAGGTCAAATGGCAGAATTTAGTGCTAAACAAAATCTTATCGAAGCAGAAACCGCAAAACGCGAAGCAGAGTTACGTTCAACTCATGAGTTAGTGCACAAGCTTGAACTCACCGTCCCCATTGCCAGACAACGTGCGCAGGATTTTAAAAATCTGGTTGATCAAAATTTTGTCTCTAAACATGGCTACTTAGAACGCGAACAAATTCGCATCGAGCAAGAAGCCGATCTGGCAAATCAGCGCAGCAGACTCAAAGAAATCGAAGCATCATTGCGCGAAACTCGTAGCCAATATGCAGGGTTAGTAGCAGAAACTCGACGTTTAAATCTAGATAGCATTACAGATGGTCAGCAAAAAGTGGCTACGCTAGAACAAGAACTCCTGAAAGCTAATTCACGTGGCAAGCTCATGCAACTCACTTCACCAGTTGATGGCACGGTGCAGCAGCTAGTGACGCATACCGTAGGTGGTGTGGTCACCCCTGCTCAACCAGTGATGGTGATCGTGCCGTATGATCACGCTGTAGAAATAGAAGCCTTCTTAGAAAATAAAGACATAGGATTCATCAAACCGAATCAAGATGCTGAAGTAAAAATCGAGACGTTTCAATTTACTAAATATGGCACTCTGCACGCCAAGGTTGAATCAGTCTCACATGATGCTATCAGTGATGAAAAACGCGGCCTGATCTATTCCACACGGGTCAAACTGGAAAAAGCTAGCATCAATGTAGATGGCACACTCGTTTCCTTGAGCCCAGGTATGGCTGTCTCTGTCGAGATTAAAACCGGGAAACGACGAGTGATTGAATATTTTCTCTCACCGCTCATACAGCATGTGAATGAAAGTTTGCATGAACGCTAGTGAGGATGAAGTAAGGGTTTTTAAAGATACGGACGATGTCGCCGCGCTAATCGTCACTACGGCTGACTAAATTTTATGTGTGCATGCATGCGGCACTCTATTTAATACATGCCCATGCGGCGCAATCTATTGCGCCCTACCTCAAGCACATCGTGCGGACACGAATATCTTAATTTAACGCAATTATTGCACGTTAACATAGCCTATGTTAGTGTGCAATTATTGAGTTATTGGAGGCGTAATGGAACAGCCAATTCAAAGTTATTTACATGATGTACTAGGTCTTAGGATCCCCAAACTAGCAATGAGCAATCGAGCCGCCTCTTTGCCCTATTTTTTACAAGACGCATTTTCATTTAGACAAATACGCCTTGCTGAATATGATGTGACGCTAGCCATTCCAAAGGCTGAGTCTAAGAATGAGCCTCAGTTCACGCTTAAAACTATTCGAACCCAACTTGATGCTGCTTCTAAGTTTTTAGAAACACCAATAATTTTTTGCCCTAAGTCACTCGCTTCTTATGAAAGACGCAATCTCATCGAGCAAAAGATCTCTTTCATTGTGCCAGGTAAGCAAATGTATTTGCCTGAACTTGGTATCGATCTGCGCGAATCATTTAGGAATGCAAATCCAATAAAAACAGAGCAATGTAGTCCTGCTACCCAAGCTCTGCTGTTTTGCTATCTACTTAATCACAACACTACCAACCAATGGCATCCGGGAGAAATTGGAGCGAACTTGGGTTACACACCAATGACTATCAGTCGTGCCGTTCGAGAGTTGGAAATATTCGGGCTCGCCGAATCAGTCACAGTTGGAAGGGCTAAGTGGCTACAGATGACTAAGACTAAATCTGAGACTTGGAATGATGCACAACGCTTTCTTCGCTCACCTATCAAACGTGTTGTGTGGTGCAAAGAAAATTTAAGTATTAAACAATCTGAAATTCGATTTGCAGGACTATCCGCCCTAGCCAAGCTCAGTATGCTCACTGAGCCATCAACACCTTGCAAGGCAATTACCTTGGGAAGGTGGAATGCAGCTCTCGAAAACGGAGTGAAAGAATATCCACAACCAGTAACCGGCGCAAAAGAATGGCAAGTATGGACTTATAGTCCGACAATGATTACTAAATCAAAGACAGTTGATCCGCTTTCTTTATGGCTTAGTCTCAAAGATGAATCTAACGAACGCGTACAGATCGCCCTAGACAAATTACAAGATTCATTTATATGGTGAATGGTCTAGAAATTTTTAGAACTTGGTTCCAAGACTATAGTGATCAGTATGTACTCTGATGAAAAAACTGTCGGCAATCAAGTTGATAGTAGAAATATCAAAAAACATCTCAGTTATATCGTGGCATTAACAGTTTTACTAAGCCCGACAACTAAGATATCTGTTGATAAAAAAATTGCTACAGATTTAAAACGTTTTATCGTCGCCGTGAATGCAATTGCATCTACAAGTCCTGAGACATTGATGGCGTTAAGTCGTCTAAATAGGATTTATGGATTGAGTTAGAAAAATCACAGAATTCTTATGGTGTAATGCAATGCAACGTAAAAGATGCATAAAAATTTTATTCGCAGTCAAATTTAATACATTTACATGCGGCGCAATGCATTGCGCCCTACCTCAAGACCACCTTGTAGGGACGAATAGCATAGCGAATTCGTCCGCAGGTTATATCAACCCTATTTCAATCAAGCTGACACTCGCCGTCTAAACACCCAGTTAGTTTCATTTGAATGTTTTGCGTCAAAAGCATAGCCTTCTCTATCAAATTTTTTCAATTGTTCTGGTTTGGTGATTTTTTTATCAATGGCATAGCGTGCCATTAATCCCCTCGCTCGCTTTGCGTAAAACGAAATGATTTTATATTTCCCGTCTTTGTAATCTTCAAACACAGGTGCAATCACTGGTGCATCGAGCAAATCAGGTTTAACCACTTTAAAATATTCTTCTGATGCCAGATTAATTACTACTGGCGATTTTTGTTCTTGTAATACAGCTTGTAGTGCTTCTGTGACTGTCTTCCCCCAGAATGCATATAAATCCTTGCCTTT
>CANGLD010000122.1 GCA_947454475.1 Oxalobacteraceae bacterium | reverse complement strand
GATTTTTCTTGACGGTAGAGTTTTACCATTTTGATCGCTTGGTTTTGTACTTGCACGATTTCAATGACGCAATCATTAATCTTTAAACTCACGCTCGCTTCTGGAATGTCTTGCAATATTTCTAGCAGCAGACCATTTAATGTTTTTGGTCCTTCAAGCGGCAGATTTAAATGTAAGCGTTTATTCACATCACGTAGAGAGATGCCGCCTTCTAATAAGCAAGCGCCAGATTCGTCCCAATCAAATTGATCAGCACGCGTTGCACCAGGTGTGGAGGTTGTGAATTCACCCACCATTTCTTCAATAATGTCATCTAAGGTAACCAGGCCTTGTACTTCGCCATATTCATCTACGATGATAGCTAAACGTTCTTGATTCTCTTGGAAGTATTGTAGTTGTGTGAATAAATCTGTATCGGAAGGAATGAAGTAAGGCGTACTCAACAGTTCACGAAAATCTTCTGCAGTGATTTCACTTTCTTGCGTGAGTAACATCATCACTTTGCGCACATGCAAAATACCTATGATTTGATTAATTTCACCATCATGCGCTAATAATTTATTGTGATAGCAAGTCGCTAATTGATGTTTGATTTCTTCTATAGGTAGGGAGAGATTCAAGGTTTCAATCTGAGCGCGCGGTGTCATTACATCTTCTACCGTCACGCTTTCCAGATCAAATAAATTCAATAAAATACTTTTATGCTTAATGGGAATGAAATTACCGCCTTCTAACACCATAGAACGCAATTCTTCTGGTGATAAGCGTTGATCGCGCGCACCACTACCAGTTTTAATGCCCATGAGTTTTAACAAGGCACGTACAAATAAATTCACAAACCAAATAGCTGGCGTAGATAAAGCCATTAAAGGCTTAATAATATAAGCGGCTGGGAGAGCAATGCGTTCTGGGTAGGTGGCACCCACGACCTTAGGTGTGATCTCTGCAAACACGATGAGCAGAAATGCCACTACACCGGTTGCGATAGTAATGACGGATTCTTCATTGCCAAAAGCAGTGATAGCAAGTGCAGTCACTAATGCAGTCGTCATTGCATTGAGCAGAGTGTTGGCAATCAAAATCAACGAAAGAACGCGATCGGTATGATCGAGTAGCCAAAGTGTGATGATGGCTGCACGCGAACCACGGCGTGCCATGTGCTTGACACGATAGCGATTCAACGCCATCAGAGCGGTTTCTGAAATAGAAAAAAATGCAGAAATTAAAATGAGTACAACTAGTGCTGCGAGTTGCACCCACAAGGGTACGCTATTCATGGCTTACCGTTAGAGTCAGATAAAAATAAAAAATGAGTATAGCTGAAGCACAGCGAGGCCCGACGATGCATGAAGACTTAATGATGTTCATGGCCCTCATGCAAACTCCAGATGGCATGGGTATCGAGTAACAGTCTTGAATACGCTTCTAAGGCATCAAGTTGTGCTTGCTCTGCTAAGTTGAGTGCTTCAATCGCGTGACGACGAGCTAATAGTGTTTCGGCGAGTGAGGCTTCACCCAATTCATAAGCACGTGAAGCAAGCTTGGCATTGGTCTCAGTTTGGGATGAGATCGTTGCCATGTTTTGCCATAAGCTTTTTGCAGTCATCGCGGTAATACTGACTTGATTCGCCATGGCTTCTACTTTAACTCTGGTTTCTTGAGCATGTTCTTGCGCCACATCTGCGCGCGCTAAAGCAACTTCAGCTTGGCGGCGACGATATTCACCGGGCAATGGCAGAGATAAGCTTAATCCTAAAATCTTTTCACTACCACCACGCTCTTGCACCATACGCACACCGATTGTGGGATCCGGTGTTTTTTCTAATACGATACGTTCTGCAATAAGTTTTTCATGATGCGCAGTGTATTCTGCTAATTCTAATTCATGATTATCGGTGAGAATTTTTTCACGCCATTTGTCAGCACTTCCTTCTACAGTAGGCGGTTCAGCTAAGGTGGTTGATGCGTGCAGCAGAATGCCAGGAAATTTTTTCTCTAACTCTGCTGCTAATAAGTCAGTGCGACGTGCAGCTTGCATGGTGTTGGCTTGTGCTTTCGCGAGTTCAGTCTCTGCTAGCATGATTTCCATACGTGGTGCATCCCCTGCCTTCACACGCTTCTCTGCAATGTGTAATTCGCGTTGTAGTACTTGTGCATATTCTTGCAAACGACGAGTCTGACGTTCTTCACGTAACCAGTTAAACCATAAAGACATTAAGCTGCGCGCTGCTTCATGCCAGTTATCAGCTAACGCAGCATCAGCAACTTCTATGCTGTTTTTTCCTATTGCTTCATCTTTATCTGCTTTGCCTGAAAAGCGGATTGCACGCTCTATAGCAATTTCATTTTCAAAATAATTCGCGCCTATGCTTTCTCTACGTTGCTGACCCGTTGCGCGTGCTGTCCATTCATGTGGCCCTACACGTAGTCTTTCTGCATTGGCTTTTTCAGCGATTAAGTTAGAACGACTCGCGCGTAATTGCGGTAGATTTTCTAAGGTGTTTTTAACTTGTGCTGCTGGTGGCAACCATGTGGGGTAAATATTAGGCTGAGCTTCAGACTGAGCTTGCGCTTGAGCGCATACAGAGACTAAATATAAAAAACCGAGCAAGCAGATGCGCAACAGGGTGTTCATCATTCAGCCTCCATACCGAAGCGCTGAAATAAACCGGGCAATAGCACTAAGGTTAATAAAGTGGAGCTGACTAATCCACCTATCACCACAATCGCGAGTGGGCGTTGTATTTCAGAGCCTGGTCCTGTTTGTAAGAGCAGAGGTAATAAGCCAAAGGCAGCAATGCTCGCTGTCATCATCACGGGTCGTAATCTACGTTTTGCGCCTTCTGTTACTACTTGCAGTGCGGAGAGACCTTGCTCTTTTAAATAATTAAAGTGCGTGACCATCACTAAGCCATTCAATACAGCGATGCCCATAAGTGCAATGAAGCCAACTGAAGCAGGCACGGATAAATATTCTTGTGTGATGAGTAAAGCAAACACTCCGCCTATGAGTGCAAAAGGAATATTTAACAGTACAAGTAAGGCTTGTCTGACCGAATTGAAAGTCATGTATAGCAAAACAAAAATTAATAAGAGGGCGATAGGTACGACAATCAATAAACGTTTCGCGGCACGTTGTTGATTTTCAAATTGGCCGCCCCACGTAATGCGATAACCAGTTGGCAAAGCGATTTGTTTAAGGGTGCTTGCTTTTGCTTCATCAACAAAGCCCACTAAATCACGATCCCGAACATTGGCGCGTATAACTACCATACGCGATGAATTTTCTCTTTCGATTTTTACTGGGCCATCCATAGGAACTAAGCGCGCTAATTGAGCCAAAGGTAGTGCGCGACCACCAGCAATTGGTAGTCGTAAGGATTCAAATAACGCGGGCGACATTTGTAGTGCAGAACTGCCACGCACCAGCAATGGTAAGCGACGTCCTTCTTCTATCACCACGCCTAAAGTGCGGCCTTCAATTAAAGCGCGTAAATCATTTTGTACTTCTTCTACGCTTAAACCAAACCGTCCAATTGCTTGCCTATCTAATTCCACTTGCATGTACTGCATGCCAGAATTTTTAACAGTGATCACATCTTCATTGCCTGGAATGGTTTTCAGCAAAGCCACCATTTTTTGTGCAAGATCATTTAAAACTATTAGATCTGGGCCGTAGATTTTTACAGCAACATCACCACGCACGCCAGATAACATTTCGGATGTGCGCATTTCTATAGGTTGGGTAAAGCTAGAATTCAATCCTGGAAAGTCATTGCCAATTTGTCGTAATTGATCGATTAATTTTTGCTTATCAGGATTGCGCCATTCGCGTTGAGGTTTCAAGACCATAAAGGTATCGGTTTCATTGAGTCCCATGGGATCTAAGCCGATTTCATCCGAGCCCACTCGCGCGATAATACTTTGCACCTCAGGCACTTCTTGTAAAATTCTGCGCTGCAAAGCCATATCAATCTCATTTGATTTTTTGAGATTAATAGACGGTAGTTTTTCTAACTGCATCAGCACATCACCTTCATCCAAAGTAGGCATGAATGATTTTCCTATGAATGGGAAAGCAATGGCCGCGAGCAGTAAGGCAATCAGTGCAGTAATTAAAACTTTGCGCTGATTTTGTAATGACCAATTTAATATGGTTGAGTAAAGTTGATCGAGATGTCTAACTAACCAAGGTGTTTCGTGTGTAACTTGTTTCAGAATAAAAGAAGACAGAACGGGTATGACTGTTAATGACAAAATTAAAGAGGAGGCCAGTGCAAAAATAATAGTCAGTGCGACGGGCGTAAATAATTTTCCTTCTAATCCTTGTAAACTAAGCAAAGGTAAAAACACGATAACAATAATAGCGATGCCGGCTGTAACAGGAGCAGCAACTTCGGAAGCGGCTTGTAAGATCAAATGGGGCAATGATAATTCTTGATGTTTATGTTCTGCGATGCGTGCTTCTATGTTTTCAACCACAACCACGGCCGCATCGACGAGTAAGCCTATAGCGATAGCTAAACCACCGAGTGACATGAGGTTGGCGCTCAGGCCAAAGAAATGCATGAGCACAAAAGTACTTAAAGCGGAGAGCGGCAAGATGACTGCTACTACAAACGCTGCACGTAAGTTGCCGAGAAATAGAAATAATAAAATCAACACCAGAACAATCGCTTCGCCTAATGCTTTGGTCACAGTACCGATGGCGCGTTCAACTAAATCACCGCGATTATAAAAAGGCTTGATCACCACGCCTTTAGGTAAATGTAGATTGAGTTCCTTAATTTGTTCACTGACGTTATCGACTAATTCACGTGCATTCGCTCCACGCAAACTCAGAACCAAACCTTCCACTGCTTCGTCTTTGCCATCTTTGGTGACACTGCCATAACGTGTGAGGCTACCAATTTGTACTGCTGCCACATCACCGACACGCACTGGTAAGCCACCACGCATGCCGAGTGAGATAGCGCGCACATCATCCAGAGTGCGTATGCTGCCTTCGGTGCGAACTAAGAGTGCTTCTTCGTTTTCTGAGAGACGTCCAGCACCATCATTGCGATTATTTACTTCAAGTGCATGCTGCAACTCTGCAAGCGACAAAGATCTTGCAGCTAGTGCTGCCATATCGGGAATGACTTCAAAACTTTTTACCATGCCGCCGAGTGCGTTTACATCAGCCACACCTTTAATGCTGCGCAAAGCAGGACGGATCGTCCAATCAAGTAGTGTGCGTTTCTCAGTGAGAGAAATATTCCCCTCAATAGTGAACATAAAAACTTCACCGAGTGGTGTCGTGATGGGAGCAAGGCCACCAACGACACTGCTAGGTAGGCTAGCTAGTACACCAGATAAACGTTCATTGACTTGTTGGCGCGCCCAATAAATGTCTGTACCTTCTTCAAAATCGAGAGTGATATCTGCAATCGCATATTTAGATTGTGAACGCACCACACGTTGATTCGGAATGCCTAGCATTTCTCGTTCTATGGGAGCGGTGACGCGCGTTTCTACTTCTTCCGGCGTCATCCCCGGTGCTTTCATAATAATTTTTACCTGTGTTGATGAGACATCAGGGAAAGCATCTATCGGTAAAATTTGAAAGGTGAGGAAGCCACCCAACGCAATAGCTAGCGCTGCTAGCAATACGAGCAGACGTTGTGACAGAGAGAGGGCAATCAGTCGGTTTAGCATTACTTGGTTTCAGCGCCTGTGGTACCTAGTCCTAACCACATGCCTTTCAAACTCGCTAAGCCTTGTACAGCGATCGATTGTTTCGCTGTCAAAGCGCCTTGCACAATAACTTGATCAATCGCGCGACTCACAACGGTGACTGGTACAGCTTGCACACCCTCTGCATTGCGCACAAACACAAATTCATTCGAACCGTTTCTAACTAACGCTGTAGAAGGAAGTGACCAACCTGAAGCGGCCGGCGCTTTATTGCTAATCGTCGCTTCTACATATTGACCAGGTTTCAGACATTTATCTGCACCCGGCAATGAAGCACGCACCATGACGAGTTGATTTGATTCTGAGAGTTGTGATGCAACTGCAGTCACTTTGCCACTTTGCGTACAAGATTTAGTTTTAACGACATCACCTACAGCGATGTGTTCAGCTTGCGCGCGGCTTGCTTGTAACTCTAACCAGAGTTCACCGCTGCGAGCAACTTTAGCCAGTGGTGCGCCGGCTTCTATGCGTTGACCTGGTGTCACCATCCATTCCAACACGCTACCACCTGCACTTGATTTGATTTCAATCACAGGAGATAAACCAGATGGATTGTGTAAACGCGCGATAGCAGAGTCAGATAAGCCAGCTAGCTTTAACATTTG
>CANGLD010000121.1 GCA_947454475.1 Oxalobacteraceae bacterium | reverse complement strand
TATATGCAAATCACTGATCGCAGCAAAGACGTCATTAAATCCGGTGGCGAATGGATAGGCACTATTGATTTGGAAAACATCGCTGTTGCTCATCCCTCTGTTTTACAAGCGGCTTGTATTGGTGTTTATCATCCTAAATGGGATGAGCGCCCATTACTCGTCGTCGTTAAAAAACCGAATATGGATGTAACGAAAGAAGAGTTAATTCAATTCTACGAAGGCAAGATAGCCAAATGGTGGACCCCCGATGATGTGGTCTTTACGGATGCCTTGCCATTAGGTGCAACAGGAAAAATCCTGAAAAACAAAATACGCGATATTTATAAGGATCATAAATTACCAACTGCTTAAAGATTTTTATCTTTAATTCATAAGTCGTTAATAAAAAAAGGACGCTGGTGGAATTTACACTCACTTCGATATTGAATGGTCTGAGCTATGGATTGTTGTTATTCATGCTCTCGGCTGGATTAACGCTCATCTTTAGCATGATGGGCGTACTCAATTTCGCGCACGCTTCTTTTTATATGTTGGGTGCGTATTTTGGTTATGCCATTAGCACGACCATAGGGTTTTGGCCTGCACTTATTCTCGCTCCTCTGATAGTTGGTGTTATAGGTGCTGGCGTTGAACGCTATGGTTTACGCTCTGTACATAAATATGGTCACATACCTGAGTTGTTATTTACGTTTGGTTTGTCGTATGTGATTGTTGAGTTGGTGCAGTTGATATGGGGCCGCGCTGCAGTGCCTTATAAAATTCCAGCAGAGCTAGATGGTCCTTTGTTCACTTTATTCACCACAGCCTTTCCTATTTATCGCGGCTTCATGATGTTAGTCGCGATGCTCATGCTTGCTGCTATTTATTTGGTGTTAAAACACACGCGTATAGGCTTAGTGATTCAAGCTTCTCTCACGCATCCTGATACAGTGGAAGCATTAGGGCATAACGTACCTCGTGTATTTATGTTGGTGTTCGGTGGAGGTTGTGCACTTGCAGGATTAGCTGGTGTTATCGGTGGTAATGCCTTTGTCACTGAACCTGCTATGGCAGGCACAGTGGGCAGTATAATTTTTGTGGTGGTAGTCGTAGGTGGTATGGGTTCCTTAGCCGGTGCATTACTCGCTTCTATCTTAATAGGTCAGATACAAACATTTGCAGTCGCATTAGATTGGTCATTGCTTAGCATACTAAAGTTGATGGGCTCATCGGTTGCAGCAGATGCCCCTTACTATCGTTTGCTTTCACTGACCTTAGCGGAGATGGCGCCTATACTTCCTTATCTACTGCTATTGTTAGTTTTAATCTTCAGGCCTAAAGGCTTGCTTGGAAATAGAGAGGGCTAAGGCATGCACGCATTACGCCCCATACACTTTAAGCCTATCAATCTCGGACGTTGGATAGTCTGGAGTTTGTTTGCTTTACTGTTGATTGCAGCGCCTAAAATTTTTACTTCAGGTAGTGCTTTATCTATCTTGTCCCAAATGGGCACGGTGATGATTTTTGCGCTTTCCTACAATATGCTCTTAGGTCAAAGTGGCATGCTCTCTTTTGGGCATGCTGTGTATTCAGGCCTAGGTGCTTTCTTTGCGATTCACGCAATCAATTACGCAGGTAATGGTGTGTTTCCCATACCGCTATCGTTTATACCTTTGGTTGGTGGTTGTGCAGGTTTATTGTTTGGTGTGTTATTTGGTTATGTCACAACTAAACGTTCAGGCACAACCTTTGCCATGATTTCACTTGGCATCGTTGAATTGGTTTTTGCTTGTTCACTGATGTTCCCAGGATTTTTTGGTGGGGAAGGTGGCGTAGCTGGCAATCGCGTCATTGGTAAACCATTGTTTGGTATTAGCTATGGACCACAGATAGAAGTCTATTATTTGATCGCGTTTTGGTTATTCACTAGCACTATGGGCATGTTTGCGATTGCGCACACGCCATTAGGACGTATTGCAAATGCAGTGCGTGATAATCCAGAGCGTGTGGAATTTATAGGCTACAACACACGTCGCGTACGTTATTTCATGTTGATCTTGTCAGCATTTTTTGCAGGCATCTCAGGCGGTTTATCTGCCATTAATTTTGAAATTGTGAGCGCAGAAAATGTCAGCGTCCTAAGGTCTGGCGGCGTACTTTTATTTACCTTCATAGGTGGGATAGGATTTTTCTTTGGTCCTATGCTAGGTGCTATCGTTGGCATTCTCTTGACAGTGTTACTTTCTGAATTCAGCAAGGCTTGGCAACTTTATTTGGGCGTATTTTTTATTGGCATAGTGATGTATGCACCCGGTGGACTTGCGAGTCTGATTATGATGAATGTGCGTGTGATTGCGCATAAAAAATTTAAACGGATTTTTCCTTCACTTCTCGTTGTTAGTCTTGCTTCTTTGATCGCTTTATCCGGTGCTGTAATGTTAATTGAGATGATGTATCACGTAACATTAGAGTCTGCGAATGGATCTACAACAAAATTAATGGGTTATGTTTTAGATACGGCAGAATCTGCACCTTGGATTATGGCTAGCTTGTTATTCTTATGTGGGTTGATTGCAGTGTACTTTACGCGACAAACTTTTTTTGCAGTGTGGGGTGATGTGAATGCTGAAATCGAACATGCAATGAAAGGTGCGCACTCATGACAGCCTACGCACTGGAGATAGCCAATTTACGCAAGAGTTTTGGTAACTCTGAAATTATTCGCGGTATTAATTTGCAAGTGAAGAAAGGCGAACGCATCGCTATCATTGGTCCGAATGGTGCTGGCAAATCGACCTTGTTTAATTTAATTTCAGGACGATTTTTCCCTACAGAAGGCGATATATTCCTCAACGGTCAGCAAATCGGTGGTTTAGCACCGTATGAAATTAATCGACTCGGTTTGTCACGTAGTTTTCAAATTACGAATATTTTTCATCAGCTCTCCGTGTTTGAAAATCTACGTTGTGCTGTGTTGTGGTCTTTAGGTTATCGCTATTCTTTTTGGCACAAGCTCAACGCTTTAAAAGATGCACGTGAACAAGCAGAGCAAGTCATGGAAGCGATTGGTTTAGGTTGGCGTAGTCAGACTCCTGCAGGTTTACTCACTTATGCTGAACAACGAGCTCTTGAGATAGGCATCACTATTGCTGGCGGCGCTGATGTTATTTTGCTAGATGAACCGACTGCTGGTATGAGTCGTTCGGAATCGGATGCAGCTGTTGAACTGATTAGTAAAGTCACCAAAGGTAAGACACTACTTATGGTCGAGCATGATATGAGTGTGGTGTTTGGCCTAGCAGATCGTATTGCAGTTGTTGTTTATGGCGAAGTGTTGGCTTGCGATACACCACAAGCGATACGACAAAACACGAAAGTGCAAGAAGCTTATCTTGGTGGCCATGCTCCGGCAGAGGTGCATGAATGAACGCAATGCTAGAAATCAAAGATCTCCATGCCTATTACGGTAAAAGCCATGTTTTACATGGCGTGAATTTACATGTGGGTAAAGGTGAGATTGTAAGTTTATTAGGACGCAATGGTGTAGGGCGTTCTACGATGGTTAAAGCCGTGATGGGTCAAGTAGATGTCACAGGAACCATAGAATTTAACGGTACTTCAGTCGTCGGTTTACCCGCTTTTAAAATTGCCCATTTAGGTCTGGGTTATGTGCCTGAGAACCGCGATATTTTTCCTACTTTAACGGTAGAACAAAATCTTTTGTTAGGTGTGAAAAAAGGTAAGTCATCGCGTTGGTCATTGGCTGATATGTATACGATGTTTCCTCGTTTGCAGGAACGTCAGCATGTACAAGCTGGTGTGCTGTCAGGTGGCGAACAACAAATGCTGACTTTATGTCGTACTTTGATGGGTGATCCTGATCTGATTATGATTGATGAGCCCACTGAAGGTCTGGCACCGAAAATTGTGGATTTAGTTGCTGAGTATTTAAAGGCTCTCAAAGAACGTGGTATTTCAATTTTATTAGTCGAACAAAAGCTTGCTATTGCTTTGGAAATTTCTCAGCGTGTGTATGTGATGGGACATGGCATGATAGTCTTTGAAGGAACGCCCGATGCCTTACGCGCTAATCAGGCTATACGTAAAGAATGGCTAGAAGTCTAAAGACAGCAAGTTTGTGTTTGCTGCCATTTGATTTGATACACTCAGTTTTGTATTATCAGAACCCCAAACATAAGGGGCGATTGTTTACTATTTCAGACTTAGGGAAGAGACACATGAAAAAACAAGCTCGTTTCATACTCGCAGGTGCTGGACTGATTGCAGCATTAGGATCGGCAAGCGTATCAGCAGACAATGTCAAAATTGCATTTATCGATCCTCTGTCTGGTCCTTTTGCGCCTGTAGGACAAAATCTCTTACGCAGCTTTCAAATGACTGCGGAAATCGCAAACAAAGATAAATGGGCAGCAGGTCACACTTTCGAAGTTGTTGGCTTTGATAACAAAGCGAGCCCACAAGAATCACTTACCGTTTTAAAGAGCGCAATTGATCAAGGCTTTCGTTATATCGTTCAAGGTAATGGCTCTGGCGCTGCTGGTGCGTTGATAGATGCGATCAACAAACACAATGAACGTAATCCTGGCAAAGAGATTGTGTTTTTAAATTACGCTGCTGTAGATCCTGATCTGACAAATAGCAAATGTAGTTATTGGCATTTCCGTACTGATGCAAATTCAGATATGAAAATGGAAGCGATGACGAGTTATTTAGCTAAGGATCCTAAGGTTAAAAAAGTTTATATCATTGGCCAAAATTACGCGCATGGTCAGCAAGTGACACGTGCAGCAAAAGAATATCTTAAGCGTAGAAGACCAGATATAGAAATCGTAGGCGATGACTTGCATCCTATTGGTAGCGTAAAAGATTTTTCACCGTATGTTGCAAAAATCAATGCTTCCGGTGCAGACACTGTTATCACAGGTAACTGGGGCTCAGATTTAGCTTTACTGATTAAAGCTGCTCGTGAATCTGATTTAAAAGCGAAGTTTTATACCTACTATGCTTACACGACGGGTGTACCCACTTCTATGGGCGCCACAGGTATAGATCATGTTAAATATGTCGGTACTTGGAATGTGAATAACGAAGGTTTGCAAGGTAAAGAGTTAATCACTGCTTTCAAGAAAAAATATAACGACGATTATTATGCAGTGACTGTTTATACCGCTATTCAATTGCTAAGCAATGGTATTAAACAAGCTAACTCAACTGATCCGGTCAAGGTAGCGCCTGCTATGGAAGGTCAGCGTTTTAAGACCTTGAATGGTGAAGTAGAAATGCGTAAAGCGGATCATCAAATGCAGCAGCCTATGTACGTGGCTACTTGGGTAAAGACCAATGGTAAAGATGTGAAGTTTGATCAAGAAAATACAGGCTATGGTTGGAAAACTGAGCAACGTATCGAGCCTTATGTTGCTGCTCAGCCTACTACCTGCAATATGAAACGACCATCATAAGCAAGTAATAAACTAAGAACACTAGATAGCTTTAGTGTTTGATTTAAGCCAGAGGTTTGCTAACGCAGATCTCTGGCTTTTTGTTTTTCTAATCTTATAAACACAGCAGACTTAGTTTGTTTGCTTGTGTTAGTGGGCTCTTTGCCACACTCAGCAAGCAATGCTAGACAATAAAATTGCAATCCCTAGAATCGCCGACTTGATTGAATAGTTTGCTCGTTTGGGGAGTCATGCATGCAAGGTTGGAGACGCATATTTACAAGCAACCACATTAAATCGCTGAGCGATAAGTGGACGCTTCTAGGAATAAATTATTGTTTTCTATTTGTACTGCTATCGTCCTCTTTTAGCGCTCAGAGTGAAACCATAAAGATAGGATTGACTGGTCCTTTTAGCGGTGGATCTAGTCCTATGGGTGAAAGCATGCGTAATGGTGTTCGCCTTGCAGTGGAAGAAATTAATAGTATAGGCGGCATACGCGGAAAACAAATCGAACTCATTGAGAGAGATGATCAAGCCAACAATGAATTGGGTGCGCGGATTGCTGAGGAACTCACACAAGCTAAAGTGGTCGCCTCTATAGGGATAGTCAATACAGGTGTTGGTCTAGCATCGATAGAGCATTATCAAAAAGCGCGTATTCCATTAATGATTGCAGTATCAACAGGTACTGCTTTAACGCGAAAATTTTCTCCTCCAACTGCAAAAGAAAATTTCATTTTTAGAGTTTCGCCGACTTTAGATCTGGAAGCAAAAATACTAGTTGCAGATCTCAAAAAGAGAGGACTATATAAAATCGCAATTCTTGCAGACGCCACGCCTTATGGTGATGCTGGACTCACCGCATTTTCAGAACAATCACGACTCGCAGGTTTGAATCTAGTTGCGCAACTGAGATTTAAGGTTGG
>CANGLD010000120.1 GCA_947454475.1 Oxalobacteraceae bacterium | reverse complement strand
TTTTCCATCAAACCTGTAAATCCAAAACTACTCATCAAGACACCAATTGATCCAACGATGCTCGCCTGATTGACATAAATAGCATCTGCAGCAGCAGCGATGTAATAACAACCTGATGCACACATATCTTCTACCACGACATAAATTGGTTTCTTAGGATAGAGCGCGCGCAAACGCGTGATTTCATCATTCACTATGCCTGCTTGTACAGGACTACCACCAGGGCTATTCACACGCAAAATAATGCCTACCGACGCTTCATCACTAAATGCGCTATTCAATGCTGGCAATAAAGCACTGACTGAAGCAGAGCTACTATCCGCATCAATTTCACCATTTAATTCAATCAAAGCAGTATGGCGCGTTAACACTTCCTTGGGTGATCCACTAATATCAAATGCGGCCCAGATCGCAATCAACGCAATGATTAATACAGAAAAACGAAAGACATTACGCCAGCGACGATTCGCTTTTTGTTCATTCAACATTTCGCGCGCCAGACTTTCTAAGACAGTGCGCTCTGGAATCAAGGAAGGTTCAGAAGACTTGGAAGCTTGCGTTGTTTCTCTCGCAGTTTCATGCTTCACCTGATCCGTCGTGTCATCCACGGTAGATTCCACTGCCTTATTTTCAGTATGCGCATGACCATCCGTTTGTGATGTTGGTGTGTCTTGCTCTTTATCGTTCATGATATGTTTTCTTTACGTGCTAATGAGTGATCTTAATTTTATTTTTCAACAAAAGATGCAGCATTCTTTAGGCTATTACTGGACGAAAAAAATCATCCGGCTGCCAGAATATTTTTTGCTCTTTCTCTATAACTTTAATTTGCTTCAAACTACCACCACGACAAGGTCCACCTGCACATTTTCCTGTGTCGGGCTCATATAAAGCACCATGCGTTGCACACATTAAATACAAACCGCTAGCTTCAAAAAACTCGCCTTGATTCCAATCCAACTCCATAGGCACATGCGCACAGCGATTTAAATAACCACGCACTTCTTGTTCAAATCGCACGACAAAACCTATTGCATCTTCACCTGCGGCTGTGAGGGGAAAACGCACTCCACGACCACCCTCTTCTATCTGCGACGATTCGCAAATAAAAATGGAAGACTCAGACATCTCTGTGCTGTCAGGCATGTGTGTTTAACCAATCATGTAACTCAGGAATAGAGTTAGCACCAAACAATGGCGTATGCTGATTTAATTCATGCTCAGGATGCGCTCCGAAATAGACACCGATAGAGGCTGCTCCTGCATTACTCGCCATGAGTAAATCATGTGTCGTATCACCTATCATCAGTGTGCGCTTCATATCTTGACCTAATTCGCGTGTAAGCTCTTGCAACATAGCTGGATGCGGTTTAGAAAAAGTTTCATCTGCACAGCGTGTGGCATCGAACAAACTCATCATGCCAACTGCATGTAAGGCTCTGTTTAAGCCGACACGACTTTTACCCGTAGCTACTGCTAAAAAATAACCATCAGAAGACAGCTGATCCAACATCTCTGGTACGCCATCAAATAAAGTGAGCTCATGATCCTGCGATAAATAATGATGCTTGTAACGCTCCACCATACGCGGATAAGCAGCAGGATCAAGATCAGGCATTAAAGTCTGCATAGCATCTTGCAAACCTAAGCCAATTACATAGGAAGCGGACTTATTATCTGGCACTGGCAAACCCAAATCTTTAGCAGCTGCCTGCATGCTCTTAACAATGGCAGCAGTGCTATCCATAAGTGTGCCGTCCCAGTCAAAGACGATTAAATCAAATTGTTTTCTTGGCATATTATGTTGCGGCGCTAGCGGCCAGCATCCAAACTCAGAGTAAGTGGTTAGCAGTGCTTGTGATTATATCGTTCGTCTCATTTTTTATATGCAATGTGAAATTTTTCATCATACGTTTGCATTTTCTTCTGCCAGCAAACTCTGTAAAAACGCTTCACAATCTTTGGGCAAACCTGCTTGTAATTGCACGACTTTGTTCGTTTCAGGATGCGTAAAGCTAATTTTATAAGCATGTAAAAACATACGTTTACATGCTTTTCTCAGACCTTCTGCTTTTTGTAGGCGACGATTGAGTGCAAAGTCGCCATATTTATCATCGCCCGCAATCGGAAAACCATTGGCTGATAAATGCACGCGTATCTGATGTGTGCGTCCTGTTTTTAATTCTGCTTCTAGCAAAGCAAAGTCGCCATATTTTCGCAATAAATTAAAAATCGTGTGCGAAGCGAGTCCACCTTCTGTTTGTACACGCACTCTGCGCTCACCATCAGGCGTTGTGTATTTAAATAGTGGTAGTTTGACGTGCTGACGATCGTTTTTCCATTCACCATAAACTAAGGTTAGATAACGCTTGTCTATCGTTCCTGCTCGAATTTGTTCATGTAAATGCGTGAGCGCTGAACGTTTTTTTGCGAGCAGCAAAATACCTGACGTTTCTCTATCCAGTCTGTGCACTAGCTCCAAAAATTTTGCTTCCGGTCTGGAGGCACGCAATTGCTCAATCACGCCGTAACTCACACCCGATCCGCCATGCACAGCGACACCCGCTGGTTTATCAATCACCAACAAATGGCTATCTTCCAACAAAATTTTAAATTCAGCGGCAGGGGTATGTTTTTCCTCGCGTTCCGACACGCGCATAGGGGGAACCCGCACCACGTCGCCTTCAATTAAGCGATAGGTTTGCGCCACTCGACCCTTGTTGACCCTCACCTGACCTGAGCGTAAAACCTGATAAACATGGCTTTTAGGCACGCCTTTACAGAGTCGTATCAAAAAGTTATCAATGCGTTGACCCGCATCTTCTTGTTCAATTGCTATCATTCGGACTTGCATTTGTGCCTGCCCAGCCGGCATGGCCGCTTGGGATCTGACAAACGTTCCAGAAACACTCGCTAAGTCCTTCATTTTGAATATATAATCAGCCTGCAGCGAAGCTTTAATCGCTGGGCGTGTAAGAATAAAAAATACATTCTACACAGGGGCGACTCCATCGGCCTCGCCATATTTGCAAATTCGATGGGAAAGCTGTGTATGCAGCATTCCTGTGCCGTCAAGGCTGCTCCACTGTAGTCGCCGGACCGTGCGCTGGAATGTTGAACCGAATGCTTGGAACGTAAGGATAAGTCTGACAAGCCTGCTCCATGTGATGTGAGCTTGTTAGTTGATGTAATTGAATCGAGTTGAATGAATTTGCAAACCAAATTAATTATGGTTAATCCGAATCGCCACCACTCTCATCAAGCTCTGCCATTGCTATTGGCGCTTGCATGTCATGGTTTGCGATGCTCGGTGCTGCAAGTCACCAACTGATTCTTTATATCCGCGCCCTGTGGTACCTCTCATATCTTTGGATGTGATTGCCGTCCACAACATGGCAACTCTTCCCCCTTCCCCAAGTTCGGCTCTCGCATACATCCTATGATGGTCTGTGTGCTTGAGCGTTTTCGCTCTGCACACAAAGAAATCTGGCCTTAATGGCCACGGAGCTAACAACATGAAACGTATGCTGTTTAATGCCACGCAACAGGAAGAACTGCGCGTAGCAAT
This sequence comes from Oxalobacteraceae bacterium, assembly GCA_947454475.1. Lineage (GTDB taxonomy): Bacteria > Pseudomonadota > Gammaproteobacteria > Burkholderiales > Burkholderiaceae_D > Pernthalerella. The sequence continues at coordinate 2,828 of CANGLD010000120.1, read as the reverse complement.
CGTCGATGGGCAAAAACTCATTGATATCGATATCGAAACAACCGGACGCGAACAACGTAAATCCAATATTTACAAAGGCGTCATCACCCGCATTGAACCTTCTCTCGAAGCCTGCTTCGTGAACTACGGCGAAGAACGCCATGGCTTCTTACCATTCAAAGAAGTCGCGCGTAGCTACTTCCGTGAAGGCGTCGATCTACGTAATGCATCAGTGCGTGATGCCTTACGTGAAGGTCAAGAAATCATGGTGCAAGTAGAGAAAGAAGAGCGCGGTAATAAAGGCGCTGCTCTCACTTCATTTGTATCACTCGCTGGTCGCTATCTCGTACTAATGCCTAACAATCCACGTGGTGGCGGTGTATCACGTCGCGTTGAAGGTGAAGACAGACAAGAACTACGCGACACCATGGATAAACTGGACCTGCCTACCGGCATGTCTGTGATTGCTCGTACTGCAGGCATAGGACGCAATGTCGATGAATTGCAATGGGACTTAAATTATTTGATGCAGTTGTGGGGCGCGATTGAAGGCGCTAGCCAATCCTCCACCGGTGCTTTCTTAATTTATCAAGAATCCTCTTTAGTCATACGCGCGATTCGCGATTACTTCCAACCTGATATCGGTGAAATTCTCATCGATACCGATGACATCTTTGAACAAGCACAACAGTTCATGAGTCATGTGATGCCTGACATGGCACACAGAGTGAAACGTTATCGTGATGATGTGCCACTGTTCTCACGCTTCCAAATAGAACATCAAATCGAAACAGCGTATTCACGCACAGTACCTCTGCCTTCTGGTGGCGCTATTGTGATTGACCATACTGAAGCCTTAGTATCTGTCGACGTGAACTCTGCAAGAGCGACACGTGGTGGTGATATTGAAACCACAGCCTTCAATACCAATTTAGAGGCAGCAGAAGAAGTCGCGCGACAACTGCGTTTGCGTGACTTAGGCGGTTTGATCGTGATCGATTTTATCGACATGGAAAACTCGAAAAATCAACGTGAAATTGAAAACCGACTCAAAGATGCCTTGCACTATGATCGTGCTCGCGTACAAATGGGCAAGATTTCCCGCTTTGGTTTAATGGAGCTCTCCCGTCAACGTCTGCGTCCTTCGTTGTCTGAAGGTAGTCATGTCACTTGCCCACGTTGTAATGGTACTGGCCATATACGTGATACCGAATCCTCTGCATTGCAAGTCCTGCGCATAATTCAGGAAGAAGCAATGAAAGAAAATTCAGCCGCGATTCATGTACAAGTTCCAGTCGATGTCGCTGCATTCTTGTTGAATGAAAAACGTGGCGAGATTCTGAAAATCGAAACACGCCACCGTGTGACCGTGATTCTGATTCCAAATAAATTCTTAGAAACGCCGCATTACAAACTAGAACGTCTCAAGCATGATGATGCGCGTCTAGAAGATATGCAGGCAAGCTACACCATTGCTGAACAAGCCGATACGGATATTGGTTATAGCAAGCGTAAGAAAGAAGAATCACGCCCACGCCAAGAAGCTGTGGTTAAAACCATCACACCAGATCAGCCAGCACCTATCGTAGATAGAAGACCAGCACAAACATCAGGTGATGCTGCAGAAGGTTTCTTATCACGCTTGTTTGGTCTGTTCCGTAAAAAACCAGTTGAAGAAACTGCCACCACAAGTGGCAAACCTACCCACCGTGATCGTAATGAACGCCCCGGTCGTGGACGTGGTCGTGGCCGTGGTCGTGGTGGACGTGACAGAGAAGATCGTCCAGCAACGGCAAGTGCGGAAGCTAAAGAGCCAAATGCACAGCGTCAGCCTAAACCACCACGCGAACCTAAAGAGCCAAATGAAAATCGTCGTGAGCGTCCACAGCGTGGTCAACGTAAAGATCGGAATGCACCTGCAACAGAGGACGCATTACTCCTTCCAGTAGAACAGCAACCTATCCTGACTGCGCATGAACAGCATCAGGCTCCTGGCCCACAACTGGAAACAGCCAATGGCCCAGAGGGAGATGAACAACCAAAACGCAGACGTCGTCGCGGTGGTCGTAATCGTAATCGTCGTGATCGTGACCCATCCGATGTGTCCAACACAGATGAACACAAAGACAATGAGTCCGCAGATCATACGCATGAACATCACCATGAAACTGTGCAGCCACCAGTGACAACACATGTTCATCCTGTCGCTGAAAGTCATAGTGAATCGACACATACAGCAACGCATGTGTCTCACCACACTCCAGCACCTGAACACGTAGCAAGCACAACTTACTTCGAACCTGCTCCAAGCAGCAACTTCACTGCGCCCGTTGCACAACCCATTGTGCATCATGAGACACCGGTGTCTGCGCCAGTCATAGTTCCTGTCGTAGCACCAATAGTCAGTCAACCTGCACCTGTAGCAGCGGCAGAAAATTTAGAAGCCGTGCTGCAAGCAGCTGGACTTACTATGGCAGTGACTGATCCTGAGAAATTACGCTCCGTACAACTCAGCACACCCGCTGTTGTTGAACAACGCGTACCAAGGGAAAGAAAACCTGCTCCAGTCATTCAAGATGAACCATTGGTGCAAGTTGAAACACAGCGATAATTTATTATCTTGTGGCATAAGAAAAAACCCGCTTAAGGTAAGCGGGTTTTTTTACGACTATTTCATTATTATCCATACGGCGCAATGCATTGCGCCATACCCAATACAAAAAACATACTGTAGATACTGTTACTGCAGTCAACGATAAACTATAAAAAAAATTTCTACTGTTTCTTCATCAGTCTTTTTCGATAGCGTAGCAAAGTACTCTGAAGGCGGCTGCATAAGCTGCCTTCAG
>CANGLD010000119.1 GCA_947454475.1 Oxalobacteraceae bacterium | reverse complement strand
TAGCCATCACGCTGTTCCAATTGCCCTTCCCTTTGATTGTATTGATTGCAGCTTTATTCGGTGTGATTGGTAGTCGTTTACTACCTGATCAATTTCAATTAGGTGGTGGTCATAGCGCAAGTAAAAAATCTTATGGTCCTGCACTGATAGATGATCACACACCGTCACCAGATCATGCGCAATTCACATGGCGAAAATTTTCCATTGTTGCAGGCATTGGTAGTGCGCTAGGACTACTCACGTGGGGAATGCTAGTCGTATGTACAGACTGGACTCATACGCTGACACAAATGAGCTGGTTTTTTACTAAAGCAGCCATGCTTACTTTTGGTGGTGCTTATGCAGTGCTGCCTTATGTGTATCAAGGTGCAGTGACACATTTTCAGTGGCTAAGCCCTGAACAAATGATAGATGGACTCGCATTAGGGGAAACCACACCAGGTCCATTAATTATGATCGTGGCCTTTGTAGGTTTTGTCGGGGGCTGGACTAAAGAAATTTTCGGTACTAGTCATTTATTTTTAGCTGGTGCTGCAGGCGCCATGGTTGCTACGTTCTTTACCTTTCTGCCTTCCTTTATTTTCATTTTGGCGGGCGCACCTCTGGTAGAAGCCACCCGACACAACATAAAATTCACAGCACCACTGACTGCCATCTCAGCAGCAGTTGTGGGTGTCATCCTCAGTTTGGCTGTATTTTTTGCAGAACATGTCTTTCACATATCGCAGCCGCTCAAAGATTGGGATCTCATCTCATTAAGTATTGCCATTCTTGCAGCACTTGCACTCTGGCGCTTCAAACTCTCCACCATAAAACTCTTAGCACTCTGTGCGCTTGCAGGGCTCGTGGTATCTTATCTGCCTCTTGCCTGATATTACGCAAACTGTAGTTAAAAACCAGAAGAATTAAGAGATCAATGACTCAGAGATTTATCCCCGTTGCCGATTTGCGCTATGCGCATGCAACACCTTTTATCCCTACACAATCTGTAGCCGCCAATGGTCTGCTGACTGACAAACTAGCGCGTCCACTGCGTGATTTACGTATCTCGGTGACTGATCGCTGTAATTTCCGCTGCGTCTATTGCATGCCCAAAGAAGTATTTGATAAAGATTATGAATATCTTCCGCATCAATCTTTACTCTCGTTTGAAGAAATCACACGCATTACAAAAATTTTCATAGCGCATGGGGTTGAAAAAATTCGCCTGACAGGTGGTGAACCACTGCTTAGAAAAAATATAGAAAAACTAATAGAGATGTTAGCAAGCCTCACCACGCTAGATGGCAAACCTCTCGATCTCACCATGACAACGAATGGATCTTTATTAGCCAAGAAAGCGCAGTCACTCAAAGATGCAGGATTAAAACGCGTGACGGTTTCTCTTGATTCACTGGATGAAGCCACTTTCCAACGTATGAATGATGTGGACTTCCCTGTTGCTGATGTACTCAACGGTATTGAAGTAGCGCACACCGTTGGTCTAGAGTCCATTAAAGTCAATATGGTAGTGAAAGCGGGTGTGAACGATCAAGAGATCGTGCCTATGGCCAGCTATTTCAAAGATAAACCTGTCATCCTACGTTTTATTGAATATATGGATGTCGGTGCATCGAATGGCTGGAAAATGGATGAAGTCATTCCTTCTGCTGAAGTTATACGACGCATTCATGCCAGCATGCCTTTGAAAGAAATCGAAGCGAACTACACCGGAGAAACTGCTGCTCGTTGGGCTTATGCAGATGGCGTAGGTGAAGTCGGTGTGATATCCAGTGTGACTCAGGCATTTTGTCGTGACTGCAATCGTGCACGGCTCTCCACTGAAGGTAAATTATTCACCTGTTTATTTGCAACTGCTGGTCATGATTTACGTGCCCTATTACGTGATAACTATACTGATGAACAAATCATTGCTGCGATTTCACATATTTGGAATCAACGTGATGATCGCTATTCTGAACTACGCACCAGCAACACCGATGGAATAACGCGTCCAGTTCGTAAAGTAGAAATGTCTTATATAGGCGGCTAATTTAGTAGCCATTAGTTAGTAGACATTAGTTAGTAGAACTTATTTAGAGCACTGTCATCTCCACTTAGCATTTCATTACTCTCTGCCAGCTTATGCTAAACCCACCACTGCCAGAGATCACAGAAACACCAGTTAATCATGATGGCTATGGATTGCCAGTCGCCACTGTGCAATCCATCATTCAGCAACACCTCACACCACTACAAGAAACAGAAACCGTTACATTAAAAGATGCGCTTGATCGTATTCTTGCATCGGACATCATTTCGCCGATTCATGTTCCTGCGCATGATAATGCTGCCATGGATGGCTACGCTTTACGAAGTGCGGATTTAGCTCTTCAAGAACAAGTAAAAATTCATGTAGTTGGAAAAGCTGTCGCTGGCAATAAATTTACTGGCATAGTGCAACGAAATGAATGCATACGCATTATGACTGGTGCGCAAATGCCAGATGAATGTGACACTGTCATTCCACAAGAACTCATCACACTTCACAAGCACGATGACAAAGAAACTATTTCATTTTCTAGCAAACTGATTACTGCTGGAGCCAATCGCCGACTTAAGGGTGAAGATCTCACTAAAGACAAACCTGCACTCGCTGCCGGAAAATTATTAAGTCCTGCTGATCTAGGCTTGATTGCGTCACTAGGCATAGCTGAAGTCAGCGTCAAAAGAAAACTACGCGTCGCCTTTTTTTCTACGGGTGATGAATTACGCTCACTGGGTGAAACACTCCCTGAAGGCTGTGTCTATGATAGCAATCGCTACACGCTACATGGCATGCTAAAAAAAATGGGGGTAACACCCATAGACATGGGCGTTGTAAAAGATGATCCGATTACATTAGAGGCCACATTACGCGAAGCTTGTAGCCAAGCTGATGTCATCATCACCTCAGGTGGTGTGTCGGGTGGCGATGCAGACTACACACGTGCCTTAATGGATAAGTTAGGCGAGGTCTTATTCTGGAAAATAGCACTGCGTCCTGGCAGGCCTATGGCGTTTGGACAAATCACATCAAATGAACATACTGCTAGCTTATTTGGTTTGCCAGGGAATCCTGTCGCTGTGATGGTGGCTTTTTATTTTTTTGTACGACCCGCTTTATTTCAACTCAGTGGTCGTAGCAAAACTGAAGCGCATCTCATGAAAGTAACGACTGCTCATGCGATACGTAAAAAACCAGGTAGAACTGAATATCAACGTGGCATTCTTTTTAATGACGAGCAAGGCAAGCAACACGTTCGTATCACCGGCTCACAAGGCTCGGGCATACTCAGCTCTATGTCGGAAGCAAACTGCATGGTGATACTACAGCATGAACAAGGTGATATTGCAGCTGGTGCAAGCGTAGAGATTTTGCCTTTTGAAGGTTTGCTCTAAAACAGATTACGACCATACACTAGTTATCTGGCTTATTACGCATCCAGTCAGCTGTTCTGAAAAAAGCTTCTAATAAAACATCTTGTTTATCTTCACTGATTTCGCATTCCTGCATTGCCAACACCATACAAGTCAGCCATTGATCTCGCGCTGAAGTGCCAATCGCAAAAGGTAAATGCCGCGCTCGTAAAAAAGCATTCCCATAGCGCGGTGTATATAAATCCGGTCCGCCCGTCCAACCAGATAAAAAATGATAGAGCTTGTCACGCGACATATCGAGCGTAGGAGGATGCATAGCGCGGAGCGCAGCAAACTCTGGCTCTAAATCCATTAAATCATAAAAGCGATCCACTAATTCTCTTAATTTCTGGTCGCCTCCAACTAGCTTATATAAGCTGCCTGCGTTCTCTTCAACACTGTCTTGAGAATTATTTTGAGGTTTGTCTGCATTTGTCATGCCGCGCATGATAACGCATCCTGCTGAGCAACTTAAAAACAGGCCAAGAATTGAGAAGTGTTTGATCACTAAAGATGACTAGCAAAATGCGCTATATCAAATTCTTTTGGTTCACTGGCTTGATATGCCCCAAGATCATTAACATCTGACCTATTCTTCAGCCCTATACAAACTAGTATTCATAAAAGAGGTTCTATCAGAAGACAGTTTGAACATAAAAATGAAAATAAGTAATCACATCGAGACGATATGATGCCATGCAAGTTTTAGAACATACACAGACACCTAAGACTGAATGCTTAATACGCATTCTGGACGTGTTGATGTTGTATAGCATGGGACATCTTGCAGCCTTACTCCGTTTTTCCACATCTATAGAAGATTTAGCGCATATCCATCAAACCACACTGTATTTTTGCACCGCGCTATCACCTGCAATATTTTCACAATTTGATCTATACCAAGCATGGCGCGGTAAAACCTTGAGCAATCAATTGATACTGACTGCTGCTGCGATATTTGCTGTACTGGCAAGTGGTTTAATTTTAAGTTTTTTAATTCGAGGCGTCGACGATTTATCCCGACTCTGGATGGCGTATTGGGCAGGCTTATCTATTCTTGCCCTTATTATGTTGCGGCCTCTGGTCTACTCACTGATTGCAACGCTGCATAGCTCTGCTATAGAAAATAAACGCGTACTCATCATAGGTTACGGATCAGTAGGCCAAGAAATACATAGAAGAGCACAATCACATCAATGGGCTGGTTATGAAGTCAGCGCCATCCATGGCACAAATACCTATGCTTCTAACATAGAAAAAATACCATGTTTAGAAGATATACCTGATGCCGTCATCAAACATAAAATTCATGAAATATGGCTAGCCCTACCATTATCAGAATTCGACACCCTACAAAAAATACGCACACTTTTATGTAATGTCTTAGTCGATATACGATGGATACCGGATACAAGCGCATTAGGCATACTGAGTAATAAAACCATTCATCTGTTTGGCATGCCTGTCATTGATTTAAATCGACCAGCATCGGATGGTATACCGGGACTAGCTAAAGAATTATTTGATAAAGTATTTTCAGTATGTGTCCTATTTTTCCTCAGCCCTGTTTTTTTAACCTTAGCCATCATCATCAAGTTAACTTCACCTGGCCCGGTATTTTTTCAACAAACTAGGCTAGGCATCAATGGGAAACTTATTAAAATTTATAAATTCAGGAGCATGAAAAATCATCGAGAAAATAAAGGCTATATAGAACAAGCCACACGCAATGATGGTCGCATTACCCCTATAGGAAAATTTATACGTCGTACCAGCCTAGATGAACTGCCACAATTTTTTAATGTATTAAAAGGTGAAATGTCTGTAGTGGGGCCTCGTCCCCATGCTTTACAACACAATGATTTATATAAAGATAAAGTGACGCTGTATATGCAAAGACATAGAGTCAAACCGGGTATCACAGGGTGGGCACAAATTCATGGATTGCGCGGCGAAACAGATACCGAAGAAAAAATGGCGCGTAGAGTAGAATTCGACATTCACTATATACAGCATTGGTCTTTGTGGATGGATCTCAAAATCATACTCTGGACTACATGCTATGGATGGAAAGATGCTCATGCCTACTAATGCACAACCGCTAACCAAGCCCGAACAAGCTACGCATTTTTTACCCGCTGCAGAATTTGCAAGCATGGTGAAAAATATGCCGTTGATTGCCATAGATCTCTTGGTAGAAAACCATGAAGGACACTATTTACTGGGATGGCGTAATAATCCACCTGCACTATCAAGTTGGTTTGTTCCGGGTGGGCGCATCAGAAAAAACGAAACCTTAGATGCTGCATTTCAGCGCATTACACTGACTGAACTAGGCACGGCATTCCATTTAGATCAATCTAGTTTTAAAGGTATTTATCAGCATTTTTATAATGAGAATTTTTTAGGTGAACAAGGTCAGAGTACACATTACATTACCCTCGCTTATCATCTGGCTATCAAAACAGAGCAACTTAGCTTACCAACGGATCAACATGCCCATTACCGCTGGACTAATCAAGCAAGTATGCAACGCGATCCACAAATACACACTTATACCCGCGACTATTTTCTTAACCCGCTATAAATTCAACATGTCACCCCATGTTCTCCCATGATAAAAATACGGTGGACATGGCTAGCAATCGCAATAGTATTTTTTCTATGTATGATTATCTTGGGATCATTACCAGGTCATGCGCAAGCACTCACTGAAAAAATCAACGATAAAATTCTGCACTTTCTTGCTTATGGCTTACTGACAGCACTGATTTATCTATCGTTAGGTACGAGTCAGTTAAGAAAATTCACTACCACGCTATGCATCATCATCATCCTAGGCATGACGGATGAACTCATACAAAGCACACTGCCCTACAGAACGGCATCCCTACTCGACTTAAGCATGGATATCTTAGCTGCGTGTTTGATTACGAGCTGCTTATCTCTATTCAGAGTTCAAGACAAGAACAATACCTAAAAACCCCTGAGAATTGCCTCTTCACTGTGCCAACGCAATCTTCAAGCTACATCTCTTATAAAAACAGCTGCGTAAACGCAAAAGCTCACAACCTGTCCCACAACACAATGGGAGATAGTCAAACTCATTCTAGCTAGATAAAGATAGTGATAGATCTATGCAAGCCATCTCTTCCACTACAGTTTTTTTCTTACTCTTATTAGCAATTCTAGCGATACCCTGTTT
>CANGLD010000118.1 GCA_947454475.1 Oxalobacteraceae bacterium | reverse complement strand
TCAGTAAATATTGATGGATTGAATGCTTTAAGTTTTGCCATTGAAAACAAACTCAATGACGTTGTGGCATTACTACTTGACTATACGAGTGATCCGGATCATTTGGCAATCACATCAAGTTATGTAGTGTTAACTAGCTTAATGCATGCTGCAGAGATGGGAAATCATAAAATTGTTAGCATACTCTTGAGTAGAGTAAAAAATATAAAAGGTTTGGCGCAATTAGGAGATGCAAATGGAAACACGGCGTTAATGTTCGCTGTTGTACGGAACAGAACCGAAGTAATTAAAGTATTACTGAAAGAAGTACCGGATCCCGATCAGTTACTTACGCAAATGACTATACATGGTGAAACTGCTTACGATATTGCATTAAAAAATAATTACCGCCATCTGCTTGATATGTTGAGACCAATTAATCATAGAAAGCAATTACAGCTATCACAATTAAAATTAGATACAGTTACCTCGAATTTTCTTAACCACTCAGAAATAACTAATAGCTATTCAACATCAGAGCAATTCACTAAAAACCATATGATATTTTGTGGTGCTGTTAATGGCAATAACATTGCATTAGCAAAATTTTATATTCGAACTAGTTTTGATGTTGAAGAATTAATTCGAAAAAAGAATTTAAATGGGACTACTCCCCTCATGATGGGAGTAAAAAATAATAATATCGATATGATTGATTTGCTTTTACATTCAACTAACGATAAACAATCTTTGATTCTTGAAAAGAGCCATGAAGGCATTAATGCATTTATGATCGCTACTATGGAAGGTTATATAGGCGTTGTAGAAAAATTACTACAAACGATAGATGATAAAGAAAAACTGATTTATGCTCAATTTATGGATGGCTCAAATGCTCTCATGATAGCGATTAAATACAATCACCTTGGAATAGCTAAGCTCATCCTTGACACTGTTCTCGATCCATCGAATTTAGCGCAAACGAAAATGAATTCTGGCTTAACGAGTTTAATGATCGCAGCAGGTTTAGGAAATAAACTAGGTTTCGCTCTATTATTAGCTGCAGTGAGAGATCCATCTGCGCTAATTAAAATGACTGATCTATCAGGCAATACAGCTCTAATCTACGCCGTTGAGGGTAATCATTTTTCTGTTATTAAAGCGATACTTGACGCAGTACCAGATAAAAAATCAGTACTTACTCAAATTACTGAGGATGGTGAAACTGCGTATACGACGGCTCTGAGATATAACCATCGACATTTACTTTCTTTCTTAGATCCTAATGGATAACAATTAAACAGTAAAAATTCCATAGGAAAGTAAAACACGCAGTTTGATTTTATTTCTTCTTTATCCATTCTCCTGCTTTTTGCAGGTCTGTACCCGCACCTGATACTAAGCCGCCGACTGTTCCGCAAGCCGTTAGACAAAATAATAAAAATAAGGCTGCTATTTTTTTCATACATCCCCCATTTATGAAAAGACTACAGCGCTATTTTAGACATTTTCAGCATTTTGTTTAAAAAAATAGGCAGCGCAGCAGTAAATGTGCAGACTTGCTACACTCCCTCTACCCCACCACCCTGATAGTGTTATGTCTACCTCCCCTTTTGCCTTGCAATGTATTTCACTCAACAAGGCCTATGGCCAGCGCCAGGTTTTAAAGAATCTGGATTTATCCGTTGCAGCTGGTGAATATGTGGCCATCATGGGTGACTCTGGTGTGGGTAAATCGAGTTTGTTGAATTTAATCGCAGGATTAGATAAACCGAATAGCGGAAAAATCTGCATAGATGGCGTGGATATCAGCGCACTGGATGACGAAGCTGCAACTTTATTAAGAAGAGAAAAATGTGGTTTTATTTTTCAAGCATTCCATTTACTGCCACACCTGACCTTACTTCAAAATATTGCACTGCCCTTAGTATTAAATCAATTCCCTCTAGATAGAGCACAGCAATTGTTGGATGCAGTTGGTTTACAAGATAGAGGCGATGATTTTCCGCGCCAGCTATCAGGCGGTGAAATGCAAAGGGTTGCTATTGCCCGTGCTTTAGTTCATCAACCTAGAGTGATACTGGCAGATGAACCTACTGGTAATTTGGATCCTGATACTGCGCAAGACATTCTGCAATTATTAAAGCAAGAAATTAGAGCGACAAAAGCGTCTGCTATTTTAGTCACACATTCCGCCCTAGCTGCTGCCACAGCTGATCGTGTACTTTTATTATCGCGTGATGGCTTAACTGACATTACAGATAGTAAAGAATTTGCATCATGCAGATAACACTTATCCGTTGGTTGCTGTGGAGTGAATGGCGCGCGCATCCAGTGCGCTTGATACTTGCGCTTTGTGCGATTGCACTAGGCATTGCGTTAGGCTTTGGCATACATTTAATTAACGCCGCAGCCTTTAGTGAATTTTCTTCTGCTGCTAGAAGTTTATCGGGTAGTGCAGATCTTCACATTCGCGCTAAGACAGCTCTCTTTCCAGAATCCGTTTATCTCACTCTTGCAAACATGCCTGAAGTGGCGGTGGCTAGTCCCGTCATCGAAGTCGAAGCGATTGTTCCTAACAAAATATCGACTTTAAAAATTCTGGGTATAGATAGCTTACAAGCTGCAAACATCACACCTGATTTACTTGCACTACCTGATGAGCAGCATCCTTTTGCTGGATTGATGGCGGATACTATTTTTCTCTCACCCACTGCCATGCAATGGTTGAAGGTAAAAATTGGAGATGATGTATTTTTGCGATCTAGTACTCAGTCTGTTCATCTGCGAGTAGCTGGTGTGTTGCAGTATGCTGGTTCAGGACAACGACTCGCTGTCATGGATATCGCTAGTGCGCAATGGCACTTTGGCAAAGTCGGTCAATTATCTCGTGTAGATATCAAATTAGTTCCTGGTGTTGCAGTAGATAGCTGGACTAACAGTGCGCTGACTCAATTAGGATCAACGATGTTGGCTGTCTCAACTGCAGATCAAGAGCAGCGTACGGCAACACTCTCCCGTGCTTATCGTGTGAATTTAAATGTCTTAGCAATGGTTGCTCTCTTTACTGGCGCCTTCTTAGTATTTTCTACACAAGCTTTATCCGTATTACGTAGGCGAGCACAATTTGCTTTATGTCGTGTCATCGGTATGACGCAACAACAATTGATGACGCAAATTCTGCTAGAAGGTTGCGTGATAGGCGTACTAGGCTCACTTTTAGGTTTAGCACTAGGCACAGTAATGGCGAGTGCTGCACTTTCTTTCTTAGGTGGAGATTTAGGCGGTGGTTACTTCCCTGGTGTACAACCCCAACTAAGTTTTGATGGAACCGCAGCTTGTCTTTTCTTAATGGGTGGGGTGATAGTCGCTTTACTCGGCTCCCTCGCTCCAGCCATAGAAGCGACTCGCGCGCATCCAGCAGCATCATTAAAAGCTGGCGGCGAAGATCAAGCATTGCTCTCTTTAAATAAGCCTTGGTTAGCATTACTCAGCATTGCTCTAGGCGCTCTACTCACACAAGCACCACCCATAGCAAATTTACCGCTTGCTGCTTATCTCTCTATCGTCTTATTACTCATAGGCTCGATAGGACTTATGCCGCAATTGACTGCCCATGTTTTTAAGCGTGTCTCACGCCCATGGCGTGGAGTGATCACTGGTCTTGCACTTACTCGGTTAGCCAATGCGCCTAGTCAGGCATCGATTGCTCTATCTGGTGTGTTAGTGAGTTTCTCACTCATGGTTGCTATGGCAATTATGGTATCGAGCTTTCGCATCTCTGTAGATACATGGTTACAGCAATTACTTTCTGCTGATATGTATGTGCGCACTGTGAGTGGCGGTGAGCAAAGTGTATTGCAAGAAAATGAACAAGAAAAAATAGCGCATCTACACCATGTAAGCCGTTCTGAAAAAACACGCCATATCTCACTCTTACTTGATTCCAGTAAGCCTGCGATTGCAGTGATAGCGCGTTCACTTAATCAGCAATCTATAGAGAGTAGTCTGCCTTTAATCGAGCCGGCTTTAGAGAATGTGCAGCATCCAATTTGGGTGTCCGAAGCCATGGTCGATTTATATAGTTGGCAAAAAGGTCAAGTTGTTCAACTGCCTTTTTTAGGACAACTGCATGCGTTTACCGTTGCCGGTGTGTGGCGAGACTATGCAAGACAAACTGGCTCAATTCAAATGCGCTTGGATGATTATCAAAGCATCACAGGTGATAAAACAATTAATGATATGTCACTATGGATTGCACCCTCCGGTAATGCGGATGAAGTACGCAAACAGATACAAGCCTTACCTTTCAGTGCTGCTTTAGAAATTGCTGAGCCTGGTGAAATTCATCAAATTAGTATGAAGATCTTTGATCGTAGTTTTGCCATTACTTATATTTTGGAAGCAGTTGCTATCATTATTGGTTTGTTTGGCGTTGCAGCTAGTTTTGCAGCGCAGACGCTGGCACGTGCTAAAGAATTCGGTATGCTGCGTCACTTAGGTATTACACGTCAACAAATCCTATTGTTATTAGCTAGTGAAGGCGCACTCTTAACGAGCATGGCAATTTTCATAGGATTTTTTCTCGGGCTAGTCATTAGTTTGATTTTGATTTTTATCGTAAATCCACAATCTTTTCATTGGACTATGCAATTGCACCTGCCATGGAATTTATTAATAGCGACCGCAACCATATTATTTCTCTCTGCTGCGCTCACTGCCTTAGTTTCTGGACGATTTGCTGTGTCTGGTAATGCCATACGTGCAGTTAAGGAGGACTGGTGAAACAGCGTTTGCAACAATGTCTGTGTTGGCTACTGTTTGTTTGTTTATCAGCGCCACTCTCCTCACAAGCCAGAGCACCTGTGTTTGCTAAAGTGTTACCGCATCACACACTGCACTTTCCACAAGATAGAGGTGCGCATCCTGATTTTAGAACTGAGTGGTGGTATGTCACAGGCTGGCTACAAACACCAGATCATCAATCTCTCGGTTTTCAGGTGACTTTTTTTCGCTCGGCGACTTTGCATGATAGAGACAACCCCAGTCAATTCGCGCCTCAGCAATTAATTATTGCGCATGCTGCCATCTCGGATACAACAAAAGGCAAATTACAGCATGATCAAAAAATTGCGCGTGCTTATCCTGGCATTGCAGAAGCGAGTGTGGGTGATACCAACGTCAAGCTACAGCAATGGCAACTCAAGCGCGATAAAAATGGCGACTATCAAGTTTCTATACCAGCACGTGAATTTGAGTTAACACTGCGCTTACAACCTACGCAAGCCATGATGCTACAAGGCGATCAAGGCTATTCCCGTAAAGGTCCTAAACCAGAGCAAGCGAGTTACTATTACAGTGAACCGCATCTCGCTGCGAGCGGCACTCTCCAAGCGAAGAATAAAAAAATAGCTATTAAAGGACAGGCTTGGTTAGATCATGAATGGTCTAGTACTGTTTTAGATCCACTTGCAGTCGGTTGGGATTGGACTGGCATTAATCTCGATGATGGCTCTGCTTTAATGGCTTTTCGCATACGTAAAAAAGATGGTGGCATTTTATGGCAACATGCCAGCTTACTTGATGCACAAGGCAAGCTAACGCACTTTGCAGATAAAGAGATTCGCTTTACCCCGATACGCATGTGGACTTCGCCTCGTTCCCAAGCACGCTATCCTGTTGCAGTGGAATTACAACTGGGAGCAAACACGTGGGCACTGATTCCATTACAAGACGATCAGGAACTTGATGCACGACGTTCTACAGGATCAGTCTATTGGGAAGGCGCAGTTCGTGTAGAGCGCGATAAAAAACCTGCAGGTAGCGGGTATTTAGAAATGACAGGCTATGTTAAACCACTCAAACTATGACAACAAAAACTGAACGTCCAAAAGCAAAAAGCGGATTAAAAACTTTAGCAACTTTACTTCCTTTTCTCTCGCCTTATAAAAAACAATTTTTTATCGCTGCGATTGCATTGGTGGTTGCTGCCGCATCCACACTCACTATTCCCTATGGATTTCGTCAGTTAATTGATTTGGGTTTTACTGCTGCTAATCCCGATCATGCTAGCCATGTGAATTATTATTTTCTAGGATTGTTTGGTGTGTCGTGTGTACTCGCCATCTCTACTGCGGCACGATTTTATACTGTGTCTTGGTTAGGTGAACGGGTTACTGCTGATATACGCAGCGCAGTGTATGCCCATGTTGTACAACAAAGCCCGCAATTTTTTGAAACCACACAAAGTGGTGAAGTACTTTCTCGCTTAACTACCGACACCACATTAATTCAAACCGTAGTGGGTACCAGTATCTCTATGGCTTTGCGCAACGTACTGCTTTTAATTGGCGGTTTGCTCATGATGCTGATCACGAGCGTCAAGCTAACATCGATCATTATCGTCATGCTGTTAGCTGTCTTAGTACCTATTATTATTTTTGCGCGTCGTGTCAGAAAACTCTCACGCGCTTCACAAGACAGAATTGCGGATGCTTCTGGATTGGCGGGTGAAATCTTAAATGCTGTAACAATAGTTCAAGCGTACACCCACGAAAAAATTGAAGCGCAACGTTTTGGTAAAGCAGTCGAGCAAGCTTTTAGTACAGCGATTAATCGTATTCGTGCTCGTTCTATTTTAACGGTGATGGCCATACTCATGATTTTTGGCGCCATCGTTTTTGTGTTGTGGTTAGGTGCACATGCGGTGATGGATGGCGGTATGAGTGG
>CANGLD010000117.1 GCA_947454475.1 Oxalobacteraceae bacterium | reverse complement strand
GGACCGAAAGTGACTTCATAACCTTCGGATCTATCTTGAGGACGTTCTATTTCTAATAGCATGCCCACATCAATAGGATATTTACCAATCTCTGTGAGTTGAAATTTATTTTCCCATTCATAAGCATCGAGGGAAGTGGTGTCGTTAGCGCGGTTGTATTTCACATAGACTTCAGAGAACCAGTATTCCGTTAAACCAAAGCCTAGGCCGATGGATGCTGCAGACAAATCACCACCAGACATTTTGCGTGAGCCGTATTTAATATCAATTTCACGTTCGCCATACTCTACTTTAGGGGTGTAGACATACTCAGCGGGACCTGCAAATGCTGGGGCAGTAAAAGATCCTACAAACAGTGCTGCAAATAAGATTTTTTTCATGATGTTAAAAAAATAGAGTGAATGAATTCGGTTTTATAAACGCAGGATTTCAAGTAACTACAAGATGCGTTATGTACTTCCTGCGCTGAGTTCTGGTTTGGGTTGTAGAGCTAGTTGTTGATTGCGACGAACGAGTGCAGTAAGTGCAAGAATGATGGCCATCGTCGCTGCGTAAAATAAAATTTGCATACCACTAGGACTGGCTTCGTAACCAATTAAGACATGCAATATCGAACCACTAATAGAGTTCATAGGTAATACCGCTGAGGTATCCCATAGCGGACTAACGAGTGCAGGAATCCAATCAGCTTGTATCAGCATTTTTGCCATTTGGCTGGATAAACCTGCAGCGAGCAATAACAACAATGTTCCTGTTACAGAGAAAAACCAGCGTAGCGGAATGCGCATTAAGCCTACAAACATCAAGGTGCCAACTAATGCACCACCTAAAAGACCTAAAGCGCCACCACTCAACATACTGACAAGGTTGTTATCACTACCTGTTGCCATACCATGTAAAAACAAAACGCTTTCAGCACCTTCACGTAATACGGTTAAGCCAACCAAGATAGCAATTGCTGAGAGTTCACGTTGTCCCTCTTTGACTTCACTGCCTATGCGTTTAGCATCACGTGCCAGCTCAGCGCCGTGAGTGGACATCCAGATGTTGTGCCAAGCAAGCATGCAAACTGCAATCGCTAACACTGCAGCATTGAATAATTCTTGACCACTACCTTCTGCAAAACTAGAAATCGTTTCAGCAAGAGCAGCAACAATAAATGAGCCAATCACGCCACAAGTAACACCGATGATTAGCCATAAACTACGACGGCTCACTCCACGAGTTGCAGCAGCAATAATGCCGATGACGAGTGCTGCTTCTAAGGTTTCGCGAAAAATAATCAGAGCTGAGCCGAACATAATATTTACTCCGCAATCACGACGCCACGAGCAGTCGCTTGGTTGAATTCACCGAAAAAAGGATATTTACCTGCTTTTAATGGGCCTATATAAACTGCGCCTTTACTTTTAGCGGGGATAATTTTTTCGCGATTTAATTCATGACTTTCAAATTCTTCAGGTGATGCATCTTGATTGTCGATAATCAATTTCACTTTTTGCCCAGCCGGAATGCGTACTTCAGCCGGTGAGAACTGATGATCTTTAATTGTTAGCGTAATTTCCTGATCCGCTGCAAAAGCCAGAGTGGGTAGTGCAGCCAGAGCGCATATCCAGAGACGTAGTTTCATACCGACCATCCTTAATAGAGTGATTATCAAGATCGCTAGTTGCGAATCCAAATAATAATCATTCTCATTTAAAGGGTCAAGCTATTTGTTAAGTTTCTAATTTGATACTTAGTTTGGCTAGGTCTGCCTAGCTCTGACTAGACTCCGCCAGACGAGGCAGCTCATGATTAGGAATCGAATTTATCTATTAGTTGGCGGGCTGCTCGTTCTGACATCACTAACAGCAGCTTTAAACGTGCGCGCGTCATACCTACGAAGAGCTTACGGAAAGTCTTGTCATCGACAGTTTCAAAATCAATCTCGGTGAAGATGATGGCGGGTGCAGATTGTCCTTTAAAACGATATACAGACTCTGTTAGTAATTCACCTGCGCGGAATTCAGGATTGCCAAATAAATCGTAATGACCAGAAAAAGATTTTAGGGTGTGAGTACCTAATGCATCGAGTTGAAGAATCGCTGAATTCTCACGTCCACGAAAACTCACTATTGCCATATCTTGGCGCGTAAATCCTGCTGCTAAGGCGCGTGTAATCGCTTGTTTGGTTACAGCGAGTAATTGAGGCACGTCATCATCAGCATAAGTTAAGACATCAATATCAGCACCTTTAAAGGGACTGGCAGATTCTGTCTCCAATGGAGTGGGACTAATACGACTCAGGCATTCAACAATTTGTCTGGGGTTACGATAATTTGTTAAAGCATGCAAGCTCACCCAGTTGGTTAATTCAACTGGGTGTTTGTTATAGAGATTTTGCATAGGGTCTTCAAGCCAGAGTGCACGACCTTCCGGTTTTAATAGTCGCAACAAGGTATCGCGCCAAGCATCTGAAAAATCTTGTCCTTCATCGACGATCAAGGTGTCAAATTTCCAATTAAGTGGAACATCCGCAGTAGCAAAGCAATGTTCGAGCTGCTGCCAAACTTGTGGATTGTGATAATCCGGCACTAAACCAACTTCACGTGAGAATTGATCACACAGTTGGTGAAAACTACCTATGCGACCGCCACTAGGCAGCAGAGTTTGCACATGATCTGCAAGTGGTCGATTGTATGAAACATAGAGTGGTTTTTTATCTGCTTGTAGTGTCGCGGTAAATTCAGTTAAGGCTAATTGCGTTTTGCCACTACCAGCGGTGCCTATGACACGTAAACGAAATGGATGAAATGCCAACTGACGTGCCCATAAGGCGAGTCCACCAGAGAGTCGGGTTACCAAGGTATGTGCTTGTCCTATCATGGCACTAGGATCTGGATAAAGCTGTAATACATCATTAAAAAAACGTAGTACACGTTCACGCTTAGCTTGTACCTCACTGCGTGGCAAAATTGCTTGAACTAAGGTGGGTAATTGGTGTTTGTTACTCGCATCAACAATACGATCTGCATCCAAGCCAGCTAGCTCTATGCGTTTCACCTGATAGTCGGGGCAGTACAAAAGATAATCAATACTGAGTGCTTCACCTTCCTTGGCAAAGCGATGTTGAAGTGCTGTTACAGCACGCATGATTTGAGTACGAATTAATTTAGGCTTATCGGTATCGACATATTTTTTTGCTAGACCGTCCTCAGTCTCAGTTAAGAAGCCTGATTTTTGTTCTATTAGCAGTACGCGACCATTGGGCGCCACGATGATGAAATCGATTTCTCCATACGCAGAAAAGTTTTTCTCTAATTTCGTCCAATGCACACCATGAAAAATCACATAGTCATCAGGTAGTGTGGCTGCGAGTAGTGTGAGTGTTTCAATTTCACGTTGTGCAGCACCGGTGACAGAAAGTTCGCGCCAACCGGAAGGATGAACTTGGGCCATAGAAGTAAGCAAGCATTAAGAGGTTGAAGTTTTGTCTATTGTAACGAGGCTTGCGCTGATTGCAGCATCATTGCCAGAAAGGTAACCACATCGGTGGGTTATCTTGAGCGGCTGAACTGCTACACTGATAAGCATGTCACATCGGAGAAAAGTATGAACAGTTTTACAGCCATAGGTTTAGCACTGGTAATAGGTGCTGTACTCGGTGGTGCACTTGCATGGTTATTAGCCAAGGCTAAACAGGGAGCAGAACTCGCTGCGCGTCATGAAAGAGTGCAGATGCTGGAGCAGGCTGTTGAGCAACTGCGTAGCCAACATGAAGAAGATGGACGCACGCTACAGAGCTTGCATCAACAAGCTGGTGAGTTAGGGCGAGAACTCGCTACTGCAACCACGCGCTTGGAAGAAGAACGTAAACAAACCGATGAAAAAATCAAACTTTTACGTGAGATGAGTGAGGGTAGCAAGAAAGCTTTAACCGAAGAATTTCAAAATCTTGCTAACACCATACTTGAAGATAAAACGCGTCGCTTTACGGAACAGAATCAACAGAATCTCGGTCAGCTACTGACACCCTTTAAAGAACGTTTGAATGAATTTAAATCGAAAGTAGAAGAGATTCATTATCATGACACGCAGCAGCAAGCCGCTTTAAAAGTAGAACTAGCTCAGTTAAAAGAATTAAATAAGCAAATGACAGAAGAGGCGCACGATCTCGCGACTGCATTAAAAGGACAAGCGAAAAAACAAGGTAATTGGGGTGAACTTATATTAGATAACGTCTTAGCACGTTCCGGTTTGCAAGATGGCAGTGATTACCGTCGCGAAGTGAGTTTCAATACAGAAGAAGGTAAACAGCGTCCAGATGTAATTATTTATTTACCGCAGAAAAAACATTTGATTGTCGATGCAAAAGTATCGCTGAATGCTTATACACGTTACGTGAATGCAGAAGATGAAGTAGAACGTAAACAAGCTTTACGTGAACACGTGGCAGCGATTGCGCAGCGTATTACTGAACTTGCAGATAGACGCTATTTTGATTTGGGTGAAATCAATTCGCCTGAAATGGTGTTTATGTTTGTGCCCATAGAATCTGCTTTTGTTGAGGCATTGCGCGCAGATGAATCTTTATTTCAAAAAGCCTTAGAGCAAAATGTCTTAGTGGCGACACCGACGACCTTATTAACGAGTTTGAATATCGTGCGTCAATTGTGGCGTTTTGAAAATCAAAATGCACATAGTGCGGAATTAGCAGATAGTGCTGCGCAACTGTATCAAAAGCTTTCAGGTTTTATCGGATCTATGGAAGAGTTGGGGCGTAAATTAGATTCAGCGAAAGGTAGTTTTACGCTGGCTTTTAATCAGCTCTACAGTGGTCGTGGTAACTTGATTAAAAAAGCAAAAGACTTTGAGCGCTTAGGGGTCGCAGTACAAAAAGCGTTACCGCAATATTTGGTTGATAGAGCCGAGTTGGAGTTGGAATATCAACCAGATATTACAGAATCGGAGCAAGACCCGATGAGCGCTGCATCCTCGATGAAAGAAAATTCATAGCTTGTTTGCATTGCAGACTAATACTGCAATCAACAAAGTGCTGAAAGATTAGGGCGTTTGTTTTTGATCGAGTGCTTCTGTACCTTTTTCTTTAGGCAGCAAAGCTTCGCCTAGAAAATGCGAGGCCACAGCAGTGGCCGCACCTAGTGGTGTGGGGTTAGCTAACACCATGCCTATTTTCAAAAGCATGGGAGGATGCATCATGAAATTCACCCAATCATTCATGCTTTCTTTGGGTTTCTTTTCTGATTCACCTGCATTGGTATCCGTAGTCGGTGCTTGCGACTGATTCATTCCAGTGTCCTCTTTATCCCAAGCGTGATGCATGGAGGGAGGCGCAGCAGAAACCTGTTGTGATTCTTTAGCCGAGTTAAATACCGTATTAAATTTTTGGCTAGCAGCAGACGTGTTGCCGCCTGCAACATTGCGAGCCTTGGCCTCGCTGGCGCGGGCCGCAGCTTGTTGCATCGCTACGCGTGTCGAAAAAGTGATATCTGAAGGCATAATTTTTTCCTCAGACAGCTCTATGCAAATTTCAAGCCATGGGCTGAAAACTGAGGATTGGTAAGGGTTTTGGAGGTAGCAGGGGTAGGACTGTCAGAAATCCGGCGGCTAGAAAGCGTATGCGCACATGCCAAGGATGGTGTGTAGCTGTTTGGACAAATATTGAAAAGCCCCGCGCTTAGATGAATGCCTCTAGCCCTTTATTCTTTAAGATGGACAAAAGCTTAAGAGATGGACCACTAGGTTTTTTTTCACCCGTTTCCCATTTTTGTACTGTTGAAGTACTTGTGTTTAACACAATAGCAAACACAGCCTGACTAAGATTTTCTCTGGTGCGGAGTGACTTTATCGCTTTAGGTTGAAACGGTTTAACTTTAAGATGCTTGAGGGCTTCAAATTCAGCGATATGTTTTTTATTAACTACGCCGGCCTTTTTAAGATCAGCAAAGGTTGCTTGCATTTCTTCAATGATGCGATTAGATTTTTTTATTGTTGTCATATTTAATCTCTGTAAGAATTTTATCTTTTGTTAATGTATCAATTTCTTGAGTAGTTAAATTCAATAAACGTTCTGCAATTGATTGTAAATGTGCAAGCTCTGCATTGTTAATATTAGATCTTTGATTCTTATCGAAGCCAAAAATAAAAAACCAAAGATGGCCAAATTTTGTTGCAAGAATCGTTCTGGCACCATGACTTTTTCCCCGATTTCCGATTGCCACTCTTTTTTTATATACATGGCCTCCTAAATTAGCTTCATAAAGACCTGTCTCCATTTCATTAATTGCAGCTAATAAATTTGTATCAGTAAGCTTTGATTTGCTAAGCCATTGTGAAAAAAGTCGTGTTTTAAAAATGCGATTTTTGAGCATTTCTAACTATAGCACTCGGTGATATAGTTAAAAGTATTTTACTTATTCGTGAAATTTACGCAACAACTAAATACTTACTTGCGCAGGAATGCTTAAAAATCCGCGAAAACGAATTCTGGGGCTTCTGACTGGAGGTGTGGTGAGCGTGTAATGGGGAAAGCGTGCAACAAAACGTCCGAGTGCGATTTGTCCTTCTAGTCTAGCTAGGCTCATACCAGCACAGGCATGCGCACCACTCGCAAAGGCGAGATGGCGATTCGGATTACGTTGTATGTCAAAACTCTCAGGATGAGTGAATTGCGAGGGATCACGATTCGCAGCGCCTATACAAAGTGTGACCTGTGTACGAGCTGGCATGTGTATGCCGCCTAATTCAACAGCTTCAGTTGTGATGCGATTACCTAATTGATTCGAGCTTTCAAATCTTAGTATTTCTTCTACCGCTGTTTTAATGAGATCAGGTTGTGCATGCAGTAGAG
>CANGLD010000116.1 GCA_947454475.1 Oxalobacteraceae bacterium | reverse complement strand
TGTTTACCACCACGCATTTGTTCATCGGCTGTGATTAATGCAACAGCACCTGCATCGATAATACGTTCTTGTAATGATTTCGCTGAAAAGCCACCGAACACGACTGAGTGTGTTGCACCAATACGTGCACACGCTTGCATAGACACGACGCCTTCTATGGTCATAGGCATGTAAATGACGACGCGATCGCCTTTTTTAATACCTAATGATTTAAGACCATTTGCAAGCTTACAAACTTTTTGATGTAGCTCACGATAAGTGAGCTTCGTGACTTTGCCATCATCTGCTTCAAAAATAATCGCTATCTTCTCTGCATTGCCGTTGGTGAGATTACGATCTAAACAGTTATAGGAAACATTGAGTTGGCCATCTTCAAACCATTTATAAAAAGGCGCTTGTGATTCATCTAGTGTTTTGGTGAAGGGCTTATGCCAATCCAGATTTTCTCGTGCCAATCTGCCCCAGAAGCCACCGTAGTCGCGCTCAGCTTCAGCACACAGTGCGTTGTAAGCTTCCATACTCGGGATTGCAGCTGTTTTGGAGAAATCCGCCGGTGGCGTAAAAATACGATGCTCATGCATCAGGGATTCGATCTCTGACATATTGTCTCCTACGTTATATTTATTTATTGCTGCTTAAGATAGGCGCTTACACTTACTCAGGGCTTACACAAAGTGTTAATCTGATAACATTTCGGCTGCTAAAGCTTATTTCCCCTTACCCCGCGTGTAAAATGTATTCTGCATTTTTTAACGCCACAAAGCCAGACTGCAATCATGCAAAACGAAACTTCTCAAGTTGGCAAGCCTGAAAAAATCCCTGCTCTCGCAAATTTTATTTTCATGGCACGTTGGCTACAGCTGCCACTGTACTTAGGTCTGATTCTGGCGCAAATCATTTTTGTTATTCATTTCTGGATAGAGCTAAGCGAACTTATTGCTGCAGCCTTCGGTAATAGCAACGCGTTACACCATATTTTGAATTCAGTTGCTGTGCCAGGCATGGATGCTCCCGAAAAACTCACTGAGACGATTATCATTCTTGTGGTGTTGGGTCTGATTGATGTCGTGATGATTTCTAATTTACTGATTATGGTGATAGTGGGTGGATATGAGACCTTTATTTCACGTATGCATCTCGAACAGCACCCAGATCAACCAGAGTGGCTATCACATGTGAACGCCTCGGTGTTAAAAGTGAAGTTGGGTACAGCCATCATAGGCATCTCTTCCATTCATTTACTCAAAACATTCATCAATGCGCATGCTTATGATGAAAAAACGCTCATTGCGCAAAGCGGCATTCATATGGTTTTTCTGATTTCAGCTCTTGCTATTGCTTACACTGAAAAAATTGTAACGAGCACGCAGCATAGTAAGTAAATTCCTCACCTCCATTCTTTTATTTTTGATCACTGCAATCACTTTCATTCCATGACTATTATTAAACAAGACGATCTAATCGAATCCATCGCAGCTGCGCTTCAATATATTAGCTATTACCACCCAGTTGATTACATACGTCATCTTGCACGCGCTTATGAATTAGAACAAAGTCCTGCTGCTAAAGATGCGATCGCACAAATTCTGACTAACTCACGTATGTGCGCCGAAGGTAAGCGTCCGATTTGTCAGGACACAGGTATCGTGAATGTGTTTTTAAAAATTGGCATGGAGGTACGCTTTGAAGGTTTTAGTGGCTCAATTACGGATGCTATTAATGAAGGTGTACGTCGTGCCTACAATGATCCTGATAACAAATTGCGTGCATCGATCGTTGCTGATCCTCAGTTTGAAAGAAAAAATACCAAAGACAACACACCGGCTGTAGTGCATATGGAACTGGTACCTGGCAATACGGTAGATATACAAGTCGCAGCTAAAGGTGGTGGCTCTGAAAACAAAACAAAATTCATCATGCTCAATCCTTCCGATTCTTTGGTTGATTGGGTTTTAAAAACAGTGCCCACTATGGGCGCAGGTTGGTGTCCACCTGGTATGTTGGGCATAGGCATAGGTGGCACTGCAGAGCGCGCCATGCTGATGGCGAAGCAATCACTCATGGAAGATATAGACATGACTGAACTACTCGCTCGTGGCCCACAAAATAAAACAGAAGAACTTCGTATCGAGCTGTATCAAAAGGTGAATGCACTCGGCATAGGTGCACAAGGCTTAGGTGGCTTGACCACTGTATTAGATGTAAAGATCAATATGTATCCTACGCATGCTGCTTCTAAGCCAGTTGCCATGATTCCAAATTGCGCAGCAACGCGCCATGCGCATTTTGTTTTAGATGGATCGGGCCCTGCATATATTGATCCACCTTCTTTATCTGAATGGCCAGATGTGAGATGGATGCCTGATACAGAAAAATCAAAACGGATCGATTTAAATACACTCACGCGCGAAGAAGTCGCTTCTTGGAAGCCAGGTCAAACTTTACTTTTAAATGGCAAGATGCTCACAGGTCGTGATGCTGCGCATAAGCGCATACAAGACATGTTGGCAAAAGGCGAAAGTTTGCCCGTTGATTTCACAAACCGTGTGATTTATTACGTAGGACCTGTAGATCCAGTGCGCGATGAAGTAGTTGGCCCTGCTGGTCCAACCACTGCGACTCGCATGGATAAATTCACTGACATGATGTTAGAGAAAACCGGTTTAATCGCGATGGTAGGTAAAGCAGAGCGTGGACCGATTGCGATTGAGTCGATTAAAAATCATCGCTCTGCTTATTTAATGGCGGTAGGTGGTGCAGCTTATTTAGTATCGAAAGCCATTAAGAGTGCCAAAGTTGTAGGCTTTACTGATCTGGGCATGGAAGCGATTTATGAATTTGATGTCACTGACATGCCAGTCACCGTTGCGGTTGATTCACATGGTATTTCAGTGCACAACACCGGACCAGAAGAATGGAAAGCACGCATTGCTTCTAGCGTTAGTAAGATACCGGTGAAAACGATTTAAGACTGTCATGCATCTGCCACAACCTGAATATGATGCAAGCACGCCGATTGGTATTTTTGATTCGGGTGTAGGCGGCTTATCCATACTGCGTCATATTCATGCGTTGTTACCCCATGAAGCTTTAATGTATTTTGCTGATTCAGGTTTTGCTCCGTATGGTGAAAAACCTGAATCCGTTATTGTTGAACGCGCATTATCCATAGCAGATTTTTTGATACAACAAAATTGTAAAGCACTCGTGGTGGCCTGCAATACTGCAACTGCTGCTGCAATTGCAGCTTTACGTGCAAAATATCCATCACTCATCGTTGTTGGTGTTGAGCCCGGCTTAAAACCAGCAGCAGCGCAAACCAAATCTAACATCGTCGGCGTGCTTGCAACGGAACGCACACTGGCTAGTGACAAGTTTCAAGCACTGCATGAACAACACACAGCATCAGGTGATGTGCGTTTTTTACAGCAAGCATGCATAGGATTAGCGGATCAAATTGAAAAAGGTGAATTAAGTTCAATTCAAACAGTCAGTCTGGTGCGTCGTTATGTAGAGCCACTCATCACCCAAGGTGCTGACACTCTGGTTCTGGGTTGTACGCATTACCCCTTTGTCTTAGAACAGATAGTAGCGGTTACTAAGAGCTTACATAAAGAAGTGAACATTATTGATACCGGTGATGCCGTTGCAAGGCATTTACAAAGACTGCTAGAGCAAGCGCATCTTTATCATCCCTCAGCACCCAAACAAGCGCCATTGACCGCTTTTACGACTGGCAGTCACTCCTCGCTCAGATCCGCATTTAAAGTATTGTTAGGATTATCGCCAGAAGTACGTGAAGTCAGCGTGGCACCCACCTGAAATACCGCGTCAGTAGTGGGACATGAAGCAATTTGCCACTACCTCTCGAACTTTTGTATAATCTCAGACTATTTTGGTTTCGGCCAAAATGGAAAATCTCTTCAGTGGTGGCCGTAGCTCAGTTGGTAGAGTCCAGGATTGTGATTCCTGTTGTCGTGGGTTCGAACCCCATCGGTCACCCCACTTCCATAAGCAAAATCAGCACCCGTGTCATGCTGACAAACCCCATAGTCTTTATTCCTAGCTGCTAAGGCTAGCCTAGATCCATTAGATTTTCATTTGTTTGCTTATTTTCGAGCAGCTAATCGATATTTTTGTTTGGGGCTATTGGGTGAGTGCGGTTGTGTCATCTCGACCAGCCCTGCTTCCAATGCAGGCTGCAGATAGCTGATCATGAATGTAGGGCGATGCTTCAATTGAAGTAACTCCAAAGCCTCGCGCACACTTAACGGACCATCCTTTAGACAATCTAACAAACGACCTATTTGCGCCGTTACTTGATCGGTTACTTGATCGGTTACTTGATCGGTTACTTGATCGGTTACTTGATTGGTTACTTGATCGGTGACTTGATCTACCAAAACTAACTCAGCTAAGTACACCACAACTCTCAAACGCATCCCCACCTCTAGAAACTGTGGTTCAGGCAATCCTAGAGCCCGCGCTTCAGAATAAATTCGACGTACACCACTTCCCCACTGTTCAATAAGGTTCACCTCCCTAAACACCCTCGCAATCACATGGTTACGGATTTTAGAAATCCCCTCTCGCATATCAGCCACAGTCATACCAGGCAATAAGATCCCAGGGTTTTCAATTTCGATACGGTCGTCAAAGAATGAAATACGAATTGGTGCGCCACGCTGCGAATAATCAGCATGTACCAAAGCATTCACAACCGCCTCGCGTAAAAGGGTAAGTGGAATACTCCAAACATCTTTGCGCCTGATATCTGAAAAATCAGCACCACGCATGGCGTGCTTTTTGATAAACAGTATGATGCTGTCGACTGTTTGAGGTAGCGACTCATGAATCTCGATATGGTCAAATATATTGGTCTTGTCAGTACCAATGAAACGCCCACACTGCACCCAAGCATCTGAAAAATGACGATTGCGCTCCTTACCAAATAAAAGTATCGCCCCCTTAGTTGGTACTAGCCTGCCTTGGCATACTGTCATTAGCTTGAGTGTGCGTAATCCGTGATCATCCAACTCACTGATTCCTTGAAAAAGTCTTTTAGCAGCATTGAGATCCAAGTCATCCAGACTCAATTCAGGCATAGGTAGTTCATCAAACGCCACCCCCTCTGCCGTACGACGCAGTTCTTCGATCAATAATGGATCAGCTTGACGGCTACTTGATCCTAAGCGCACATACACACCTTGCTGAGGTCCTTCTGCCTTGATCCAATGTGGACGCAAACTACTCACAAACACTTCAACCACTAATATGGTTTTATTATCAAATGTGATTATTTCTACATTAGGCATTAAACGGGGCTCTATGCTGTCGGCAATCAAACTGCATAGACGCTCTTCTTCATCCAACACATTATTAATACCTATCACTTTACGATCATCTGAAATGCCTAATAAGAGTCGTCCACCTGCCGTGTTGGCGAAGGCAACTAAAGTTTTCAGCAATGTTTTGGGGGAAGTGAAGTCGCGCTTAAATTCAAGCGTCTTTCCCTCTGTATGCGATAGAAATCCATCGAGCATTTTTATGACAAATATAAGCTTCAAGATCTAAGCAATCTGAAACTCAGCGGCCATCCACTTCGCTCAGGACAGAATGTATTGCTAAATATTGAAGCGTATATTTTTACTCATTTATCAGACCTTCAATCAAAATCATTTTTTAATGTTGCAGAAGACAACACTTTCTTTGGAAATCACACCTCAATACCCTATCAAAAGTATTGAAGTAATGAACTAGTGGGCGATGAATGGATTGAAAATACAGGCGTGCTTGAATATCAACATTAAAGCAATAGATTTCGACGACGCACTTAACTCAAATTGCGTGATAAGACCTTAGTTAAGGGAAGTTTGAAAAACTTAAAGATTAACTAGAAGACGCTTAGACGCTTGCTTAGGCTATTAATGCTGTGGGCTCAAAGAAGCTGTATCTGTCCATAAGCTGTGGGATTTGATGCGCTGGAACCGGCTTGGAAATAAGATAACCCTGCACTTCATCGCAACCTATCTGCTGCAATATACGAAGCTGCTCAGGTGTTTCCACTCCTTCTGCCACGACTTTGATATTCAGCGCTCGGCCTATGGAGACGACTGCGCTACATAGTGCCTTGCTCTGTACATCCTGACCTAGCTTGACCACGAATGATTGGTCAATTTTAATTAAATCAATATCGAGACTTTGCAGCTTCGATAATGAAGACTGACCAGTACCAAAATCATCGATTAGTAAATGGAATCCTAATTCGCGCAAACGCTTTAATTCACTAGAAGCGATGCCTTCTTCATCTAACATGGTCGATTCAGTTAATTCTATGGAAAGCATACAGGGTGTGAGTCCATGACGCTGCATACAATCTACTAAAAAGTGTCTTAGGTTTTTATCTTTTAACTGCAGTGCAGAGACATTGACTGAAACCGAGTGTGGATTCAATCCAGATTCACGCCATTGTGCGATTTGCTTACACGTTTTTTCTATGACGATTTCACCAAGCTGGATAATTAATCCTGATCTTTCAGCGACATGAATAAATAAATTCGGTGATAACAATCCTTGCTCTGGATGCTGCCAACGTACTAACGCTTCCATACCGCAGAATTTTCCTGAGATGGCATCAGCACGTGGCTGATAAAACACGACTAACTGATCATGCTCTATCGCTTGCCGTAATTCATATTCAGCATTCACACGCTCACGTATATTCTGACCAAATAATTCTTCGTAAATCCTATAAGAGCCTTTCTTACCTGATTTAGAGACATACATGGCAATATCAGCGGATTGCATTAAGCTATCCATCTCCAACCCATGATCAGGATATATTGCAACGCCTATAGAAACATCCATTGCAAATATTTTTTTAGGCAAGCTCGTTTTGACATG
>CANGLD010000115.1 GCA_947454475.1 Oxalobacteraceae bacterium | reverse complement strand
GGTCTTAACCAATTGTCTTTAGGTACTCCAGGACTATTGGCAAATTGCTCTGCTTCCTTGCGATCCTCAAACGGACCTGATAACACGACAAATTTAATGCCTTGTTTCTGCGTATTCACTGCTGCAATCACACTGCCAGATAAAACGGCATGTTGCGCTCTCCATTCCTGGGCTTCAGCCATAGAAAGTAGCGACACATGTTGTACAAAATAACTGCCTGCTTTAGCACGCTGCACCATCTGAGTCACACCCCGTTCGGAGTTTGCGGTCAGAACTGCATCGGCTGTTTGTTTATCCGACGTTTGTTTGCCAGTTTTAACTGGCGTTTCTGTTTTGACTGGTTTCTCACTCAAAACAGGTTCAATTTTTGCAACAGGCGTCATCGGTGCGACGGTCTCTGTAGAAGTTGCGCTCTTTTGCGGCTTATTAGCTTCTTTGGACTCAGTTTTTACCGGCGGATTTACGGCCGCCACGTCTGTCTTATTCGATGAATCGGAAGAAGTTGCCGGAACTGTAGTCTCAGGCTTTTTTTCTTCAATATTCTTGGTTGGTGCCGGTGCTGGAACTGGCTCTAGAGCAGGGATTAAGCTTGGTGTGGGCGCTGGGATGGCAGCGGGTGCAGCTGCCGGTAGGGCAGGCTTGGGCAAATATTCGCTCAACATCTCCATCATCCAAGGTGGCAGATTTTCTTTCAGGATGGGTGAGTCCGCTAATCTGGGTAATAGCTTTTGAGGAAACAGTAGAGCAATTACGCCGACTGAGACTGCCATGAGAAGAAAAATCGCAGCTACCCAACGTACGGTCATATTGAGCGTACGACGTAAAAAAGAAGGGCCGCTCGCAACTTGCGTGCTGTTCTCATTTTTAGCTGGCTTAGTCGGAGCGACAGTTTTGCTAGCGGATTTACTGCTCGATGGTTTTATATCATTGAGCACAGGCTCAGTTCTACCTGAACTATCTTTTCCACTCGCTTTACGTTTATTCGAGGTGGGCTTAGTGAAAAGCGGTGCATCGTCAATTTTTTCTGCAGGTGGTGCGACGAGTGCATCTAGTGTTTTTTCTGGCGTTAAAAAACCAGTTGCAGCTAATAATTTTTTGACTTCAACTTCAATCCCACGCATGCGTGCTTGAGCGAGTAAGACATCGCCTTCTTCGCGACTCGGTTTTTCTAAGGGCCAACGCAAAAGTCGCTGACCAAAATTTTCTAGAGAACGTTCATGTTGTCTACTACCACTTTGATCAAGGAGTAATACGAGCGAGGTGTTCGCGCCAGGGAAATCTTGTATGAGTCTAGCGAGCAGTTGTAATTCACGTGAATTAATGGCTTTCGCATCATGTGCGATCAATACGCGTCTAGGGGCAGGGGAGGATTCTGCATCGCGTGCATCAGTCAGTGATAAACCAGACAAAATTTGGTTAAAACGCTCGAGCAGGGCTTCTGTATTCGCAGGTAAAAATACTTCTATATGCAAATCAGGGAGTTGTCTTAATTGATTAATAACGATACGGCCGTAGTGATCCAATACATCATCGCTATCGCTAGAGATGGCGACAGATTGTGAATGCTCTTGGATCGCGCGCATAACATATTCAAAACGCGTGCGATCAGCCATGCGTAGGAATATCCCTTCGCTAGCGATGAGTTGATCAGAAAGATTCTGTTCCATTTTCATTAGACGACAGCCTCTTGGGTTTGCAATCTGCCCATGGAGTCAAACTGCATGGCCTCTGGTACTTTAGGATCGGGTTTCTGTACTGGCGGTGCTCCTGGGGTAATGCTTGCCAGATTGAATACATAAGCGATAACTTGTGCAACCGCATAATATAAGTCTTCTGGCACAGGATGTTCGATTTCTGTGGTGAAGTAGAGCGCACGAGCCAGTGGAGCAGCTTGGAAAATTTCAATGCCATGCTTTTGCGCTTCTTCACGAATACGCGCCGCAACTTCATCCGTTCCTTTAGCCAATAGTATAGGCGCACTATCACCATTCGGATCATATGATAGAGCAACCGCAAAGTGTTCTGGGTTAGTGATGACGACGTCTGCATTTTTCACGCTGTCTATCATGCGAGCATTCGACATCTCACGCTGTTTACGACGAATCTGACCTTTAATTTCAGGATTACCCTCTGATTGACGCATTTCATCTTTGACTTCTTGCTTAGTCATGCGCATTTGCTTCATGAATTGCCAGCGCTGATAGGGCACGTCAATCATCGCAATGATCACGAGTGCAAGTGTGATGAGTAAAGCGGATTTCGTCAGCATGGCACCAGCGGTTTGCAACGCTGGCTCTATCGGCATACGGCCTATCATGTGGAGCGTATCGATATTATTGTTTAATACGAGGACAACCACAAAAGTCACTAATACAAATTTCAAGATCGCTTTACCCAACTCTACCCATGCCTTAGGTCCGAAGATACGTTTAATACCGGACATAGGATTAAGTTTAGATGCCTTGGGCATGGCGGCTTGTAGTGAGAAGTTATAACCACCCGTTAAGCCAGTTGATGCGATCGCAACCACGACAGTCAAAATAAAAATTGGAATGATGAGTAGATAAGACTGCAATAACTCACTAGCAAATAATGCAGGCAGTAGATTTGATGAAAACACTAACTTGCGATCGAAGTTAAATCCTGCTGCAAAATTTTCAGCTAATTTATTGAAGAAATAACTACCGCTGAAAAAAATCAATCCTACAGCAGCAATGGTAACGGCCGCAGCAGGCAATTCTGTAGAGCGTGCAATTTGTCCTTCCTTGCGAGCGTCTGAAAGACGCCGCGAGGTGGGTTCTTCTGTGCGATCTTCTGAGCTATCTGCCATCTCAGTTCACCATTCCTAGTAAATCACGCACATGTGAAAAAGCTTGCATCCATACCCACTGCATACGACTGACAATGCTTTCGATAGAAAAAATCAGAATTAAAAAACCTGCAACGATTGTTGCAGGAAAGCCGACTGAAAAAATATTCAAACTTGGTGCTGCACGCGTTACTACACCTAAGCCTATATTAATAAAGAGCAGCGACACCATAACGGGTAGGGCGATTAATAAGCCACCAAGAAAGAGCATAGAACTCCATGCAATGACTTTTCCAAAAGGGACTTGTCCGAGTAGCGACTTACCTATGGGTAGGGTGTGAAAGCTATCTAAAATAATGGAGATTAAAATTACATGGCCACCAAAGCCAAGAAAAACCATGGTGGATAAAATCATTAAAAACTGCGCGATGGTAGCGACGTTACCAACGTTAGGATCCATCATGCTTGCCATCGAGAGACCCATAGAGCCTGCAATCGATTGACCTGCTACAACGATGGCACCTACTGCAACTTGTAACATCAGGCCCATTAAGGCGCCGATG
Organism: Oxalobacteraceae bacterium; assembly: GCA_947454475.1. GTDB lineage: Bacteria > Pseudomonadota > Gammaproteobacteria > Burkholderiales > Burkholderiaceae_D > Pernthalerella. Next base: position 3,539 of record CANGLD010000115.1, on the reverse strand, counting down.
AATAATTGATTCACGATTTCAAGTAAGCCTTCTGCCGAGACAGGATCAATGACAGGCCAGGTTACAAGAGGAAAGATGAAGAAGGTGAGAACCATAGCGATCGCTAAGCGTATACGTATGGTGACTGAATCGAGAGAGAACAGCGGAGCCGCCATGAGCATGGCACCTATGCGCATCATGGGCCATAGAAAGGTATAGAAGCGCTCGACGATGTCCGCTGCCAGCAAATTCATGGGGGTCGTCTCATCGCTTCTGATATCAGGAGAACAGCGCTGGTATGCGCTTGTAGATATCTTTGGTGTAATCGATCATGACGGTTAACTGCCATGCGCCGAATAAAGACATAGCCAAACCAAGAGCGATCAGCTTAGGAATGAACGATAAGGTCATTTCATTGATGGATGTAGCAGCTTGAATCACACCAATGAATAAGCCTACTGCTAATGCAACGAGTAGCATAGGGGATGACACTAACATCACAGTCCAGAGTGCGTTGCGGCCAAGATCAATAACGGTTGCTGGTTCCATAATTTTCTTTCTTATTTAGGGCATCGCGAAACTAGATGCGAGTGAGCCCATTAACATGCTCCATCCATCGACGAGGACGAATAGCATTAATTTAAAAGGCATAGAAATCATCATCGGTGAAAGCATCATCATGCCCATAGACATGAGTACGCTAGACACAATCAGATCGATAACAACAAATGGGATATAAATTAAAAAGCCGATAGTGAAAGCACTTTTAAGTTCTGAGGTCATGAAAGCAGGTACCAATGTTGTGAATGGTACGGATTCAGGTCCTTGTAATTCTGTTTTGCTGCGTGCGATCTCCATAAACATAGAGATATCTTCTTCACGTGTTTGCGCCATCATAAAACCACGTATAGGTTCTTCCGCAGCAGCTAAAGCTTGTTCAAACGGCATGCCTTGATTCATGTAAGGCAGGATAGCGTTGTCATACACATCGGTGAAAACCGGTTGCATGATGAACAGGGTGAGAAAGAGTGCTAAGCCAACTAAAACTTGATTCGGTGGCGTTTGGCCGGTACCTAGTGCTTGACGCAAAATAGACATGACGATGATGATGCGTACAAACGAAGTCATCATTAACAGCATAGACGGCAACAGCGTCAATACGGTCATCAAGCCTAACAATTGCAGCGTTAAGCTATAAGATTGTGTGCCACCTTTGCCCGTTACCACATTCATGATGGGTAAGCCTTCGGCATACACAAATAGTGGTGCCATGAGCAGTAGGGCGATGAAGAGGCGGCGCAACATGCTTAGCTCCCGCTCTTTTCTTGTCCGCCATTTTTGGCAGATTTCAGCATATCGGCAAAGCGTTTCGCTAACGGTGGGATAGCGGTTGCTTCATCATTCGATGTTAACGGCAAGGTCATCTGTTCTTCAGGAACTGTGAAGCTTGCTAATGTAGTCATTTGTTGTGCAGTCAGACCAATTAAAATTTCTTGATCACGTACACGCACTAAGATTAATTTTTGACGTGGACCAGTTGAAAATGTTTCCAACAGGCGTATGCGACGTTGCGCCAAGCCGAGCAGGTTACCGCTTTGCATTTTCTTCATCAGAAATAGCACTGCGCCTAGTAAAGCAAGGACGATGGCAAAACTAAACGCAAAGGATAACCAGTTGGTCATGATGGTCTCAGTTAAACAGTTCTCATACGCTCGCTGGCGGGCACGACGCGGGTTAGTCTGATGCCATAGCGATCATTGACTAATACCACTTCACCTTGCGCGACAACGGTGTTGTTGACTAACAGGTCGAGGGGTTCGCCTGCAATGCGGTCAAGTTCCACTACGCTACCCTGTGTTAAACGGAGTAGGTCACGAATTTTCATTTGTGTACGGCCAACTTCTACCGTAATCGATACGGAGATGTTTTGCAGTACATCGGGATTGATGTGACTCGATAATTTGGCATCGCCAGCATCATCTAAGTCGTTATCTTGTTCTGTGGTCATGTCAGTCATGATGCGTCCTGATTCTGTTTACATAGTTTCGGGGTTAATCGAATGATCAATACGAAGCGCTACTTGTGGTCCAGCCATGCCGACTTGTCCTTCAAAAGAAGGTAAGCCACCGACAAGAACTGAAGCCAATTCTGGTTTGTTGAAGAATAGCAGGTCGCCTTCCTTCAGTGTTTTTACTTTTGAATAGTCTGCAGTGATTTGACCGAGCAGTACTTGAATCTCCAGTTCTGCATCACCAACAGCGGCACTTAATTCTTTACGCCATTTTTGGTCGGATTCTTCACTGCCATCAGCTTGAACACGATTACGTAGTAAATCACGTAATGGTTTTAAAGCAGAGTAGGGATAGACTAAATCCACAAAACCTTTTACGCCGCCATTACCTTCGGTATCAAAGCGCGACATGATAACTAAATCATTTTCATCTGCGATTTGCGCAAATTGTGGATTGATTTCCGAACCCACGTGTTCTAAATCAATTTGTAGCAATGGTGCCCATGCTTCTTTTAATGAGCGAAAGAAGACATCAATAATAATTTTAATCACACGCGATTCGGTCGGTGTGAACATGCGGCCTGGTGGTAACCAGTTAGCAGGTAAGGGCTCACCATTTTTTGTGTCACTTGCACGGCGACGTGGTGCACCAGGCATACCAGCGCCAGTGCCACCAAAAAAATTATCGAGTGCAGAGAACACTACGGTAGGTTCAATCACTGCTAATGAAAAACCACGCAAGGGATTAATACGAATCGTGTTCACTGAAAGTGGTGGACGCAGATCACGTAGGTAATCACCAAAGCGCACGATTTGTGCACGAGATGGTGTGATACGTGGGCTGGTACGTAATATTTCCATCAAACCTAAACGGAACAAACGCACGAAGCGCTCGTTAATCATTTCGAGTGCAGAAGTATTAACACCGAGTGTGCTGTCTTCACTTGCTAGATCGTGTTTTTTTACACGAGTAGTGAGATTAAAGCCTGTATCAACGGCTATAGAACCGTCGTCTATGCCTTCAGCAAGCGCCGCCAGTTCTTCCGGTGATAGCAGGTTACTTTGTTCAGACATAGCCGCGCTCGATTAAATGTTAGGTGTGGTTAAATGCTTATTGCACGACGAATTCAGTAAAGCTGACTTCTTCAACACCGCCAAAGCCTTCATATTTTTCCAGCAGCGAGTTGATAGTTAAGCGCAGATTTTCAGCAAGCGCTTTACGGAAATCAGCCTGATTGATATCAGCTTCTGTATTAAGACGCATCACGTCTAGCATAGCAGCGCGGATAGGCAATTCATGTGTCTTAATGTTTTTGATCACGCGGTCATCATAATGCGTCATGACGGTAACTTGTACCTGCATCACTTTACGTGAGCCAGTTAAATTCGAGAGGAGTGGTTTCTCCAATGTGTAGTAATTGAATTTCCAGCGTTGATTATCCGCATCGTTAGCAACGAGTTCTTTGGTCGGCGGTTCAGCACCAGGTTTGCCATGTGCATCAGCAGGCGCACCATGTGCGTCAGCAGGTTTGCCATGTGCATCAGCAGG
>CANGLD010000114.1 GCA_947454475.1 Oxalobacteraceae bacterium | reverse complement strand
GCCACTTGCATACCCAAACAAATGCCAAGGTAAGGCACTTTGTGTTCACGTGCATAACGCGCAGCCGCAATTTTTCCTTCTACACCACGTCGACCGAATCCACCTGGCACGAGTATGGCGTCATATTTTTCCAAACTACTCGTACCTTGATTTTCTATTTCTTCTGAATCTACGTATTCAATATTCACACGCGACTCTGTATGTATACCGGCATGACGTAAAGCTTCCGTCAATGACTTATAGGACTCAGTCAGATCGACATACTTACCCACCATAGCGATATGTACATCGCGCTTAGGATGTTCTAGCGAATGTATTAATTTATCCCACATAGATAAATCTGCAGGCTTAGGCGAGAGGTTGAGTTTTTCACAAACAATGCGATCCAAACCTTGGTCATGCAACATTTGTGGAATTTTATAAATCGTGTCGGCATCCCAGACTGAAATCACTGCATCTTGTTCAACGTTAGAGAACAGGGAAATTTTTGCACGTTCATCTTCAGGTATGCGGCGATCTGCACGACATAACAAAGCATCGGGCGAAATACCAATTTCACGCAATTTCTGCACACTGTGCTGCGTAGGTTTGGTTTTTAACTCACCCGCTGATACTAGATACGGTACGAGGGTTAAATGCACGAAAGCAGCATGATGACGACCGCCGCGCAATGAGAGCTGACGTGCAGCTTCTAAAAACGGTAATGATTCAATGTCACCAACTGTGCCGCCAATCTCTACAATCGCGACATCAAAACCTTCTGCGCCACGATGGATGAAATCCTGTATCTCATTGGTGATGTGAGGAATGACCTGCACTGTCTTGCCGAGATATTCACCACGACGCTCTTTGCGTATGACCGATTCATAAATCTGACCGGTGGTGAAGTTATTCACCTTCTTCATTTTCGCGGTGATAAAACGCTCATAGTGACCAAGATCAAGATCGGTTTCGGCACCATCATCGGTGACGAATACCTCACCATGCTGAAACGGACTCATGGTACCGGGATCAACGTTGATGTAGGGATCGAGCTTTAAAAGGGTGACTTTGAGGCCACGCGATTCTAGGATCGCGGCCAGTGAAGCGGCGGCTATTCCCTTACCTAGGGATGAAACCACGCCACCTGTGACGAATACAAACTTAGTCATTGCTGTTGGTGCCGAACGGCACTAGCGGGAAATTCGAATTATACATCAAACCTCTGCGCTCACTCTGAGAAAAACAGTCATAACAAATAGATTCAGATGAAGTTGCTTGTTTTCGTTAAGTGTTCAACAAGACTAGCGAGCTAACCAATAGCGTGCATGTTCAGTTCTATAAGGTCTGACCTTGATGTCTTCTGCTATCTCTAGCTCAATCGCTCCGTATTCATCGGTTCGTAAGCGTTGTATACCCAACTGACGATAGCGTTCCACTACTTCAGGCTTAGGATGATGATAACGATTGCGATACCCAACTTGAAAAATTGCTATTTCTGGCGCGACCGCTTCCAAAAACGCCATAGTCGATGAGGTGCCGCTGCCATGATGCGGTGCTAATAACACTTGCGCATGTAAGCGATCAGGAAGGCGCTCTAATAAAGCATATTCTTGCGCTGCTTCTATGTCACCCGTGAGCAGCACTGCTTTATCTCCCCAACTGACTTTTAACGTACAACTACGCGCATTAGGCTTAAGCGAGGTCTGCGCATAACTATCTACTCTCGGCTGCAACATCTCGAAATGCACGCCATCCCAATCCCAGCTTTGCCCCTGAGCACAAGCATGATGCTGTGCAGCTTGCTGCAGAATGGGATTATTCGCAGGTAAAGAAGACGTTACCCAAGCAAATCGCATCTCTTTCATTAGCGATAAAGCACCCCCTGCATGATCCATATCACTGTGAGAAATCACCAGTCCATCTAAATAGCTAATCCCACGCTTGTTAAAGTAAGGCAGTAAGTCACGTTGTCCACTATCAGATTGCATGCCTAGTTGTGGTCCCGTGTCATATAACAATCTATGTGTTGCCGTTTCTATCAACACTGCATTGCCCTGCCCTATATCGAATGCAGTCATCCAAAATCCACGACTAGGTGTAGCAGGAGCCTGCAAGAAAATGGGCAACCAAGTCAGTAAACCACACCAACGCCATGGCCAGCCACGTGGCGCTAACAACCAAAGCGTACCAATTACTGCTAACACAACAGAGAGCGCGTCAGGTTGCACACCTCGCCACACTGAAAAACTCATTTCACTCAAATACGTCAACACCACCACTAGCCATGCCATGAGTTGATGCGCTAGACCTAAACACCAAACTGATAAAGGTGTAGGCAACACAACACCGACTAAGGACAAAGGCGTTATGACTAAACTTACTAAAGGAATGGCTATTGCATTTGCTATAGGAGATATGAGTGAAACCTGAGCAAACAACAACAGGGTCAATGGAAGCAAACCCAAGGTCACTGCAGCTTGTGTTGTGACAGCGGGTCGCAGAGTTTTAACTAATGCAGAACGCCAGTGTGATGTCGAATCAGCTATGCGACCTGTCGGATATGCCATCACTGCATGCGTATGGGGATTTTCTACTAACTCATGCATGCGACCGACTGTTGCATACAAAATGCAAGCGATAGCCGTAAATGACAACCAAAAGCCAGGCCACAACACTGCCCAAGGATCAAACAGTGTCACGGCAATTAAAGCACAAGCCAAACCTTGTGACACCAGCATCATGCGGCCTGACCAAAGCGATATACAAACCACCGCTATCATCATCAATGTGCGCATAGCTGGTATACCAAATCCTGCTAATCCCACATACATCAACGCTGCGAATAAGCCAGCTGCTGCTGCAATTTTTTGAGCAGGTAGTAACAAGGGCAAACTAGCTCGCGTAAAAAATGAATGACGCCACAACCATTGTATAAAACCGGCAAATAAAGCGGCCACCATCGTGATGTGTAAACCCGAGATCGATACCAAGTGGCCTATGCCAGTACGATTGAAAATTTCCCAGTCTGATTGTTCAATTGCTCGTTGATCTCCCATCACTAAGGCAACGATCACACCTGCATAAGTTTGGTTGGGTAAGTTGTTGTGTATACGTTCTCGTAAAAATCCACGCATGCGAGCAAGCAAGGCAGATGGCTGTATCACCACATCATCTACCTTACGTTGTTGGATTGCCTGCACTGAACCTGTTGCACGTATGTTTGTCGATAACCACCATGCCTCTGCATCAAACCCATAAGGATTTGCATTGCCGTGGGGTCGTTTCAAACGCGCACGAAATTGCCAACGCTCTCCTGCCTGTATATTTTCGACTTGATCATTGCGTAATTGATCATGACGTGTCTGAAATAGATTGAGCAGAATGCGCTTTGGAATAGACACTTTCTCACCACCCAGCAAAGTCGCGTCTTCAACTTGAAACTCAAACCGTACTCCATAGCTAGTTGGATCAGGTAAACCAACTACCACGCCCGTTATCATGAGTTCTTGGCCTTCAAGTACAGGAGATAAAGCTTCTTGTAATCGCCATTCAGCACGACATGCCGCCCACGTATAAGCTGCAGTCAAAGCAATAACAAAATAAAGCACAGCACGTGCTCGCTGACTACAACGTAGTATTAAACAAGAGAGAAGGAGAAATGCAAATAGTAAGACATAGCCCGTGTAAGTTGGTAAAGATGCTTGCTGTTGTAGCAAACATAGTCCAACTAACCAGCCTAGCGCTATAACGCGCACTTACTGCATGAGCAGGCTACCAAGGCGAGGCAATACACGCGCTACATTGTCAGTGGTCTGACGCGCAAGATGTGCCAAAGACTGACCGCGCAGCTCGGCCAGTACCGCTGCAATTTGTGGAAGTTGTGCCGGTGTATTGCGTACCGGATGCAACCATGAAGGAGAAATATCAGGAGAGTCTGTTTCAAGCACAATTAATTCATCTGGCAAAGAACTAGCTAGTCGTCGGATTTGCAATGCACGCGTAAACGTCATCGCCCCACCAAAACCTAAAGCAAATCCTAAACGACCAAAGATTTCAGCTTGCTGCACACTACCATTGAATGCATGCGCAATACCACTTGCGACTGAAATACGACGCAAATATTTTAAGATCATATCTTGCGATCGACGCACATGTAAGATCACAGGCAAATCAAAATCACGCGCTATTTTTAATTGCTCAGCATAAAAATATTCTTGCTTAGCGCGTATTGCTGGTTCACACAAACTAGGCACAAAAAAATCTAAACCTATTTCACCAATTGCAATGAATTTTTTGTCTGTTAAAGCATGCACTACACATTCACGTAGCACAGATAAATCTTCTTCAACAGCGTGTGGCACATAAAGTGGATGTATTCCTAACGCATAGACACATCCGGGTAGTTGGGCAGCAAGGTCAGCTACTGTCTTGAAATTTGCACGTTCAACTGCAGGAATCACTATCCAACTTACCTCAGCAGCTCTGGCCTCTTCTGCAATTACCTTGCAAGCACCATCATATTCAGCTGCATCAAGATGACAATGACTGTCTATCCACATACGCTTAACGCGACTCTGGCATCAAACCATCTTGTGACAAACGTAGAACTCGATCACAACGCGCAGCCAATTCACTATCGTGGGTAACGATAATGAAAGCAGTTCCCAATGTCTGCGCTAACTCCAACATGAGATCAAATACCTGATGCGCAGTTTGTCGGTCTAAATTTCCCGTTGGCTCATCAGCTAATACACAAGCAGGATTGGTAACGAGTGCACGTGCTAAAGCAACACGTTGTCGCTCGCCTCCCGATAATTCACCGGGCACATGAGTAAGTCGTGCAGCAAGGCCTACTTTGGTTAAGATCTGTGCTGCTTGTTCTCTTGCATCTTGTTGTGTCATACGACGTATCAACAAAGGCATAGCTACATTATCGAGTGCAGAAAATTCTGGTAGCAGATGATGAAACTGATAAACAAAACCTAAGGAACGATTACGCAATTCACCACGCGCTGTTTCATTTAAGCTCGCCATGTCTTGACCAAGCAAGGACACACTGCCTGTGGTGGGTAAATCTAATCCGCCTAATAAATGAAGCAAGGTCGATTTACCAGAACCTGACACTCCCACAATGGCGCAACGCTCACCTTGTGCAACACTCAGATTAATTTTGTCGAGTACGACTAATTGATGTTCACCTTGCGCATAAGTTTTACCTAACTCATGACAAGACAATACGGAAGACATCGCTGGTTTCATGGTTGTGCTCATTCATACCTCAATGCTTCTGCAGGACGTACACGTGCTGCACGCCAGCTAGGATATAAAGTCGCAAAAAAGGCTAACACGACAGCGACACCAGCAATACGCCCGACATCAGGCCACCTTAAGTCTGAGGGCAAAGCACTAATGAGATAAATATCACGAGGTAAAAACTGTATACCAAACAAAGATTCAATGAAGGGCACAATCACATCAACATTCAATGCAATCACAACACCACCAGTGACACCAATAAACGTACCTAATAAACCCACTAACGCGCCCTGTATCATAAAAATTTTCATAATCGAACCTGGGGATGCACCCAGAGTGCGTAAGATCGCAATGTCTGCTTGTTTGTCTGTGACTGTCATCACTAAGGTAGAAACTAAATTAAATGCTGCCACCGCGATGATGAGCGCGAGAATAATAAACATCATGCGTTTTTCAGTTTGTACAGCAGCAAACCAGTTGCGATTTTGTTTAGACCAATCACGAATATAAAAATGTCCTTCTAAGGTTTGGCTAAGTTCACGCGCCACTTCTGGAGCTTGCTGCATGTCTTCTATTTTTAAACGCAAACCAGTTGGTCCACTTTGACGAAACATTTTTTCGCCATCTTCTAAATGAATGAATGCTAGCGATGAATCATATTCAAAATGCCCCGCTTCAAAAATACCCACAACGGTAAATTGTTTTAAACGCGGTAAAACACCTGCTGGAGTCACTTGTCCTTGTGGTGCAATCATGGTGAGTTTATTTCCCACACGCAGACCTAAACTACGCGCTAGCTCTGCACCTATCACCACATTGAATTCACCCGAACGCAAAGCTTGTAAACTGCCGCGTTTGACTTGGGTAGCTACGGCAGAGACCTTACCTTCTTCTTGCGGCAAAATCCCACGTACAACCACTCCACGTAAGTTATCGTCATACGCCAACATCGCTTGCGCTTCAACATAAGGCGCTGCACCACGCACTTGTTTATTTTTCATGACCTCTGCTGCCGTCAATTGCCAGTTAGGCAGCGTACCGGAAGCATCAAAGACTTCTATATGTGCTAACACAGACAACATACGATCGCGTACTTCTTTTTGAAATCCATTCATCACTGAGAGCACCACAATTAATGCAGCTACACCTAGCGCTATACCAGCCATGGAAATGAGAGAAATAAAGGATATAAAGCTATTGCGAGCACTACGCTTACCCGCGCGGGTATAACGCAATCCTATAGTCCACTCGAAGGGTAGGTTTTTAAACAAGGCCAACAAACACTCCAAATAAAATGCAAAACAAAAAACGGATAGAGAATTATTTTCTGCAAGAGGCTTTTTGCACTTGGGGCTAAAATTTAGAAAAACCACTTTAGGCCTAGGCTGTTACATGCCATCAATTGCAGACTAGGCGGCAGTTTGCCATACAATCGCGCCATGACAAATCTGGACATCATTCTCCCCTTCGCCTTTCCCCCTGCTGAGCATGCAAAAGATCTGCTCGCCGCCTTAGCAGCCCAAGGGATGGCCAGCCTACTTGCCAAAGCAAGTTTGAAGCGCCATCACGACAATGCCCCCTTTAATCCAAGCCTGCCGCATGAATGTTGGCTATCTCAGGATGAAGAAAATAGCCCTGCAGTTGCCCATCTGTTGATGCAAAAGCTAGGTCTCGCAGAACAACAAGGACATTGGTTTGTATTACAACCGGCTAGTTTGCATATTGCACGCGACCATTTGGTTTTGACTGATAGCCGTGAACTGCAACTCACTGAAAGTGAATCACGT
>CANGLD010000113.1 GCA_947454475.1 Oxalobacteraceae bacterium | reverse complement strand
GCAGAGTGGAAGCGTTGGGAGAAGGCGACTGCTAGCGTTGCAGATGAATGGGTTAAAGATATGAATGCTAAGGGATTAGATGGCAAACGTTTGTTGGAAGAAGCGAAAGCAGCTTCACGTTAATTGCTTGAATCCATTTCTCAGATCATCCCTAGCACTGCATAAAGAGGGATGACTGAGAAAAAATATGAAACTAGATGGTGTTGCTGGAAAACTTACCCGCTAACTGCGGGTATTTTTTTCATATTGAAATGACGCACTTTTCTTTTTATTTTCATAAGTTTTGCAGATGGAAAGTCTTAAGTCTGGCTTTATTGCCAATAAGAAAATAAAATGGGTTTTTCCTGTGTTTAATGTAAATTCTCAGAGTGTTGTGTTGTATTTAACGCAATAAATTTGATAAAAAGTAATTTTTTACTGCCAAATTGCAATGAAACGCTTGAAAATGTTGCTGCGATGACATATAAATTAGCATTCGAGTAATGTATTAGAAAAAATCAGACTTGTTTAAAGTCCTTAAGGTCTTTGAACGGGTCAACTGTCCGTTTTAATTTTGAAGGGAGAGAGACACCATGGATCAACATCCACTGGTTTCGCAAGATGGCTACGATCCGAATCGACTGCTAGATGCGTTAATCCAAAAATTGAATTTAAAAAATGACGCAGCCCTGTCTCGCGCTCTCGAAGTACGTCCACCAGTTATTAGCAAGATCCGCCATCGGACCCTGCCAGTCGGTGCGTCCTTGTTGATCCGCATGCATGAAGTGACAGATCTGAGTATTCGTGAATTGCGTGAACTGATGGGCGACCGTCGTAAGCGTCTGCGTATTAGCGAAGTAGATGGTAAGCCACGTACGATTGAGGATGATGAATAAGCTGCTTCATCGCAGTCCATCATTTTTACACTGCTACTAGCAGGTCAAGATTAGATTAGTCGAATCTTGAAAACAAAGCGCCTGATCTTATAAAGAGTTCAGGCGTTTTTGTTTATCCACGCAGATTTGCACCGGCCACCGTTGCTGCCAGTAGGAGTATCACCACGGTAGTCAGGCGCGTGCGCAGCGCGGTCAGCCACTCAGGCATGCCGTAGTATTTATAAAGCGCCTTATCCACCTGCCAAGCCGCTATAAAGCCGGCCATCAGCAGAGCAAATCCAAAGCCTGCTAACAAGGTAGCGCCCCAAGCGATGAGAGAGGGGATAGTGCCCCAGATCAGAGCTTGCTTAGTGTGTTTCAGAGAGAGATCCGAGCACAGCATGGCAGCGCCCCAGTGCACCCCACCCAGAAAAGACAGAATCACCATGCCATACGCTAACTGACCGCGAACAAACGCTGCGATCCATAAAGGATCCACCAGACAAGTGCCCAACATGAGCAAGAAAAAAGGAATTAATCCAGCGTAGCCTAATAAATGCGAAAGTCGTTTATTTAAAAAATGGGGATTCATGATGTGCAAATAAAAAAAACAATCTGCACATTGTAAATGCGCGAGACATTTAATGCTGTGTTGTATGCGCTGCTACAAAGGCAGACACCGCTAGGTTTAATGCCTCTGGCTGATCTTTATGTGGAGAGTGCCCGCAAGCAGATAGTTCTAGCAAAGTTGTGTGAGGTAATTGATCACGTATGCCTTGTATTTGTTGCATGCTGCCATATTCATCCTCTATGCCTTGTATAGCGAGCAGTGGACATTGAATGGATGAGAGCTCTGTAGTGATATTCCATGTGCGGAATGCAGGAGCTAGCCAGATCGTATTCCATCCATAAAAAGCAGAATCAGGATCGTTATGATGACGTGCGAGTCGATCACGTAGTCCTTGCTCTTCATAGGCTATACGCGCTGCTTGTATGCTAGTGATGCTGATATCTTCCACCATGATGTGAGGAGCAACGACGATGGCGCCAGCTAGTTGGTCTGGGAAATGTGCTGCATATAACAAGGCGATCGATCCACCATCGCTATGGCCGAATAGCCAAGGTTGGTGAATGTGGAGTTGTTTTAGTAATGCAGGCAAGACCTCACGCGCTTGTTGATGCATGAAATCCACGCCCCATTTTTCATCCTGCTTACGAGGAGTAGATTTGCCATAGCCAGGACGTGAGTAGAGCAGTCCTCGCATATTGAGTTTTTTACACAGTTGATCTGGGTAGTCTCGCCATAATGAGACTGAACCTAAGCCCTCATGCAAAAAAACCATGACGGGAGCAGATGCATCTTGTGAACCTACCCACGCAATTTCTAATTGCGTGAGTGGGCCATTCCAATCAAGATCAATGACACTATGCATTGTGGTGTGATGCTAATCGTAATGAATTAGTGTGAATCAGATTCACGCAATTTAAAACGTTGTATCTTGCCAGTTGCAGTTTTTGGTAACTCTTGGATGAACACAATTTCACGTGGATATTTATGTGGTGTGAGTCGTGTTTTTACAAATTCTTTTAAAGCAGATTGCATGGCGTCATCTGCTGCATGCCCAGTTCTTAAAACAACATAAGCGATGGTTTTCGTTAAACCTTGTTGATCTGTTTTGCCAACGACTGCACTTTCTAAGACAGCATCATGACCCATTAAGGCGGACTCAACCTCTATCGGTGAAACATATTGGCCACTCACTTTTAACATGTCATCACTACGACCTGCGTAGTGATAATAGCCATCTGCATCCTGCAAATATTTATCGCCACTTTTCACCCATTTTCCTTGAAAAGTGGAGAGCGTTTTTTCACGATTCGTCCAGTACAAAACCGCTGCACTAGGGCCACTAATAAATAAGTCACCCACTTCGCCGACTGCAACGGTGTTACCCGATTCATCGCGTAATGCAACCTCATAACCCGCCACTGGTTTGCCCGTTGCACCATAGCGCACCTCGCCGGCACGATTAGACAAAAATATATGCAGCATTTCTGTAGAGCCCAAGCCATCAAGAATTTCACAACCAAAATGTGCTGTAAATTTTTCACCGATTTCTTTTGGTAAGGCTTCACCTGCAGATAAGCACAGTCTGAGTGCGAAATCTTGACGTGAAGGGAGTTGATCCGAAGCGAGCATCGCAACATATAAAGTAGGCACACCACAAAAAATTGTTGGCCTGTGTTTTGTGAGGCGTGCAAATACAGCAGTAGGCGTAGGACGTTCCGCCATCAAGATCGTGGTAGCACCAACTGAGAGAGGGAAGGTGAGTGCATTGCCCAAACCATAAGCAAAAAATAATTTAGCCGCTGAAAAAACAATATCATCTTCACGCACTTGCATCACAGGTTTGCCATATAACTCGGCTGTCCAATAAAGATTGGCGTGGGTATGTACAGTGCCTTTAGGTTGGCCAGTAGAGCCACTGGAATACAACCAAAAAGCGAATTGATCAGCATGCGTGTTTGCAGCTACTGTTAATGGCGCGGATTGAAGAAAACTTTCAAAAGCAGCGTCAGCAGGATTCGCTTTGCCAGAGATTAAAAGTGGTGCTTTATGCGACGATTGCTGTAGAGCTTGTTGTACGACAGGTAGCAATGCATCAGACACAATCACCAGTTGCGCATCACTGTGCTCTAGCATGTAAGCATAATTTTCTGCAGGCAGTAGCGTGTTAACTGGTACTGGGATGATGCCTGCATATAGCGCACCCAAAAACGCGACAGGCATATCGATGGTGTCTAACATCACGATTAACACACGTTGCTCAGGTTTTATTCCTTGCGCAAGTAAGCTGGCAGCAAAACAACGAACTCGCTGATCTAACTCACCATAGGTGAGTGTATGGTGATCATCACGATAAGCAAGCTTAGCGTGACGATCTTTATTCAATACGAGTAAGTGATGCGCAAAATTAAAGCGTTCAGGTAAAGCGGCATGCGCAGCATGCATAACTGTCTCCTCTATACGGGGTGAAGTTTTTTAATTCCCCGCAATGAATGATTTATTGCTATTTATTTTTATGTTTAAAACGTTTGATGCTTGATGTAGCTATACGCTTAACTATTCCAAGGTGTACTACCTTTGCTGAGTTCAGCTAGCACAACGGATGAAGCTTGAATAGCACTGCGACGATGATAAAAACTCAGTGCACGTAATCCACCTAGTTCTTCGCCACCGCCTGCACGACCTGGACCGCCATGTATGGATGCAGGCATGACATTGCCATGACCAGTTTGTGTTTTAGCGACATCAGGGCTGACTAAATGAACACGTCCATGTGAGGATGCAAGCTCACGTGCTGCACATGCCATGAGTGCTGCATCTTCACTGTAAACAGAAGCGACTAATGAACCTTGACCGCGATGGGCGATGTTCATTGCATGGGCAGTATCGCGATAAGCAATCAATGTAGATACAGGGCCAAACACTTCATGATCATGTACGAGTTGTGATTGATCTGCATTCTTAATACACAACAGAGTCGGCGCAACGCAAGCAGATTTGCTGTCAGCATCCAACAGAGTTTGTTTACTGCCATCGAACACGACACTAGCTTCAGTTTTTAAACGTGCTAAACCTTCTTGTACGCTGTCATATTGTGTGCGACTGACTAATGCACCCATCGTAGTTTCTTCATTGCGTGGATTGCCTGCACGCACTGCAGCGAGTTTTGCAGAAGCAGCTTCAGAGACTGCATCAAATAAATGTGTAGGTACGAGTGCGCGACGAGGTGCTGTACAGCGTTGTCCAGTTTTAATTGTCATGTCACGCACTAAATTGTCGACAAATAAATCAAAGGCAGCACTGCCTGCCGTGGCATCTTGTCCTAGTATGGTTGAATTCAAACTATCTGCTTCAATATTTACACGAACTGAATCACGTGCAATCGCTGCATGGGAACGAATGCTTGCTGCAGTATCTGCGGATCCTGTGAAGGAGAGCACATCAAATGGTGTTAAGGCATCGAGCAATCCGGCTGAACTTCCGCATACGATAGAGAGTGCACCTTTAGGTAATACGCCTGCTTCAATCACATCTGCCACCATGCGATGGGTGAGCCATGCAGTTGCGGTTGCAGGTTTGATTACGACCGGCACACCTGACAACAATGCAGGTGCGGCTTTTTCCCACAAGCCCCAACTAGGAAAGTTAAAGGCATTAATAAATAATGCGAGACCGCGTATGGGCACCATGATGTGCTGCGATTGAAATAACTGATCTTTAGACATCACTGCAGCACTACCATCCATCAACGTGTGTGCTTCACCTAAGTTAGCACCTAGCTTGGCATAAAAGCCTAAAGTAAATAAACCACCATCGATGTCTATACCGGAATCAGCTTTGGTTGTACCTGAATTCGCTAATGAAATGGCGTAGTATTCATCGCGTTTTGCTTGCATGACTTTTAAAGCCTCACCTAGCATCGCAGCTCGCTGGCCATAAGTCATGGCTTGTAATGCCTGTGCACCTTCTTTACGTGCATAAGCAAAACCAGTTTGTAATCCTTCTGCCGCTCCACCTGTTGTAGCGAGTTGCTCACCAGTGACGGGGTCTAGCAGTGTGTTGACTACACGGCCTGCTGTTTGCCATTCGCCGCCGAGATAATTATTCAGAAAAGTTGTCATGGTTATTGAGCTAGTTAAGGTGGTGAATGAATAAATAATTAATTATTTAAGTAAGCTAGAGTGTGCTGATCATGTGCGCACTCGATTGAAATGAATACATTTAAGTAAATTGAATCGCGCCTTGCGGCAATAAATAAAGAACGAGGGCTTGTCCTGCTCGCACGGTAGGCGAGTGTGCACTGCCTGCTTCATACACACACCATCCTGCAGGATGACCATCAAACGTAGCGCCTGTTGTTAAAGGCATGATGAGATCAATCTCGCCATGAGGATGCACATGATGTGGACCTGCAATGTCGTTCATGTCGACTACATCTACTGAAAAATCATGTGTTTCGCTACCTGCTTTAATCACGCGGCCATAGCGTAGGCCGCCACCTTCATGTTTGCACATCCAGCCTTCTGCTACGCCTGCCTTACAAGCGGCAAATAAGTCTGCATATAAGGGACTCGTTGCGCCATATTGATCATTCAGATGGCGAGCTAAATCCTGATTAAGTGGCAGCTTAGCTATCTCTGCGGTGAGTCCCGCGATTAGCTGGGTGAAGTGTTCTTTGCTCAAAACGTTGTCCCCGTGGATAAAACATGTTGTCGCGCTTAGATTTAATCAGCAGCCATTTAAGTCAGCAACAAACTGGATGTTGGAATTTTTTGGTGTTGAATTTATAATTCATCCGGAATTAAGTTTAAATGCAATATCTTGCGTGCGTCAACCATCCATTCCATAAACCGGCCCTTGCTGTGAATACTCTGTCCGAAGCCGATAAAGATCCGTTTTTAATTGCCTTGGGCGAAAGGCTTAAGCTGTTGCGCGCCCGTCGTGGGTTGACGCGTAAGGCCTTGGCGCAGTTAGCGGCAGTCTCGGAACGGCATGTGGCGAATGTGGAGTCTGGGGTTGGCAATGCATCCATACAATTTTTGCGTCAGTTATGTGCTGTGCTGAATTGCTCTTTGGCTGAAATGACTGGCGATGAAACGACGTCCTCGCCTGATTGGCTGATGATTCGTGAAGTGCTGCGTGGTCGCAATGAAGCAGAATTAGCGCAGGCGCGCACTGCTTTAGCGGATTTATTTGAATCGCCTGTGAGTGAAGTGTCGCGTCGTCAGCGCATCGCTTTGATAGGTTTGCGCGGTGCGGGTAAGTCGAGTTTAGGTAGGCTGTTGGCGGCGCAATTGCATGCACCTTTTATAGAGCTGTCGTCGCAAATAGAGCAATTAGCTGGCTGTGGTATTGCTGAGATTCATGCTCTATATGGGCAAAATGCCTATAGACGATATGAGCAACGTGCTCTGGAAGACGTGGTCAGGCATTATCCCCATGCAGTGATTGCCACCCCTGGCGGAATTGTTTCTGAACCGGCGACTTTTAAATTATTGCTATCGCATTGCTATACGGTTTGGCTGAAAGCTGAACCAGAAGAGCATATGGATAGAGTCTTGGCGCAAGGCGATAAGCGTCCTATGTCTGGCAATCGTGAAGCGATGGAAGACCTCAAGCGCATACTCGAAAGTCGCACTCAGTTTTACTCCAAAGCAGATAAAACCGT
>CANGLD010000112.1 GCA_947454475.1 Oxalobacteraceae bacterium | reverse complement strand
TTAGATATACATGAAGGTGCAGCGATAGGTTTAGTGATTGAGAGTCACTGTAATTATTTTGCGCCAGTGACATTTCCCGAGCCAGTGACTGCAGGACTTTGTGTCAGTAAATTAGGAAATTCGAGTGTGCGCTATGAAGTTGGTATTTTTCGCGGCGATGAGGATCAAGTCGCTGCTCAAGGTCATTTTGTGCATGTGTATGTCGATAGATTAACGCGCAAATCTATCTCCATGCCAGCAGCAACGCGCACCTTATTAGAAACGATCACAATATAAAAATCAGGAGAAGAAATGACGCAATCAAAAGAACAAGCAGCAGTGGATGCTGCAATCACTTCACGTCGATCTATTCGTGCTTTTCTCCCTAAGCTGGTAGCACGGGAAGAAGTAGAACAACTATTGCAAGTGGCAGCTCGTGCGCCTTCAGGGTCAAATACCCAGCCATGGAAAGTCCGTGTGTTAACGGGTGCATCATTGAAAAAATTATCGGATGATATTTTGCACGCTTATCTCGATCCTGAACAAGCAGGCAAGCATACGGAAGAGTATCAATACTATCCACGCAAATGGGTCTCGCCTTATGTCGATCGTAGAAGAAAAGTCGGTTGGGATTTATATGCCTTAGTGGGATTAACGCGTGATGATAAAGAAGGTATGCAAGCGCAACATGGACGTAACTACACCTTCTTTGATGCACCAGTAGGATTGATTTTTACGATCGATCGCATCATGGAGCAGGGCTCTTGGTTGGACTACGGTATGTTTTTACAAAACATCATGGTTGCCGCGCGTGCTAGAGGTTTAGATACCTGTCCTCAAGCTGCGTTTACGCCTTTTCATCAAGTTATTTCGCAATCACTTGCTTTGCCAGAAAACGAGCAACTCGTGTGTGGCATGGCGCTAGGTTATGCAGATATGAGCAAAATAGAAAATTCATTAGTGACTGAGCGTGAACCTGTTTCAGGTTTTGTGCAATTTTTGGATTGAATATATGAAATCGATTGCAGTGATTGCCGGCGATGGTATAGGTAAAGAAGTTATACCTGAAGGTTTACGTGTGCTGGATGCAGCAGCTAGAAAATTTAATCTTGATCTGAAGTTTGAGCATTTTGATTTTGCTAGTTGTGATTATTTTCTCAAGCACGGGAAAATGATGCCGGATAACTGGAAAGATTTAATTGGCAAACATGATGCAATTTATTTTGGCGCGGTAGGTTGGCCAGCAACAGTGCCTGATCATATTTCACTGTGGGGATCTTTGCTTTTATTTCGACGTGAGTTTGATCAGTATGTGAATTTACGTCCGTGTCGTTTAATGCCGGGCATTCCTTCGCCACTTGCTCATCGTAAGCCGGGTGATATTGATTTTTATGTAGTCAGAGAAAACACCGAAGGGGAATATTCTTCCGTGGGTGGTCGTATGTATGAAGGCACCGAACGTGAAATTGTTTTTCAACAAAGCATATTTTCACGTAAGGGTACTGATCGCATTCTTAAATATGCATTTGATCTCGCACAACGTCGGCCTAAAAAACATTTGACCTCTGCTACAAAATCAAACGGCATTTCTATCACTATGCCTTACTGGGATGAACGAGTGAGTGCAATGGCGCAGCATTATCCGGATGTGAAGTGGGACAAATACCATATCGATATTTTGTCTGCGCATTTTGTGCAGCATCCTGATTGGTTTGATGTGGTGGTGGCGTCTAATTTATTTGGCGATATTTTGTCGGATCTCGGTCCTGCATGTACTGGCACGATAGCGATTGCACCTTCTGCAAATATTAATCCTGAGGGCGTTTTCCCTTCTTTATTTGAACCAGTGCATGGCTCAGCGCCGGATATCGCTGGCAAAGGCTTAGCTAATCCTATAGGACAGATTTGGTGTGGCGCCATGATGTTGGAGCATTTTGGTTATCACGAGGCGGGCGCTGCGATTGTCCGTGCAATCGAGACAACTTTGGAGGCCGGTCCTCAACTTGCCCCCTTTACTGCCGATATGGGTGGTAGGGCCAGTACGACAGATTTAGGACGCGCAATA
Organism: Oxalobacteraceae bacterium; assembly: GCA_947454475.1. Classification (GTDB taxonomy): domain Bacteria; phylum Pseudomonadota; class Gammaproteobacteria; order Burkholderiales; family Burkholderiaceae_D; genus Pernthalerella. The sequence goes on along the minus strand of CANGLD010000112.1, from coordinate 5,106 downwards.
GCAGCTGCAATTTAGGCAACTTGCCACCCTATTAATCTTTAGTCAGACCTGTCTTTGATGGGGTGAGTGGAAAGTTTTCAATTAAGAAAAATAGCAAAAAGGCATTTTCTATCATAATTCTGTTTAATTAGAACTGCTAACACCTTAATTCTCTTGCGATTTTTTTCTATTTTGCTACACTTCATGTCAAATTTAAATCACGGTAGGGCAGGGAGAAAGCAGATGCGACGTATTACGCGCGGGTTATGGGTTTCATTTTTGTTAGCAAATATTGTTACTCCTGCATCTATGGTTATGGCTGCGACTTCATCTCATGCAGATGCTAAGTCGCATGCAAAAAAAGCAAGCTCTAGCAATATTGCTAAGCCTAAAGCCAACAATAAAATCGTAGTTAGACACACAACAGGCAGTGCCAAGTTGTCACCTGCTGCGTTAAAGCGCAAAGGTGGTTTTCATCGTGTGGCCTATGCCACTGCGTTATCTGGAGTGCCTCCATTAATGAGTGCGGGTGATTTGGCTGGATTAAGCCTCACACGTGATCCACTCGATTTGAAATCTAATGTGGCATTAGTATTGGATCAGCGCAGCAATGAAGTGTTATTTGAAAAAAATGCTGCTGTAGCATTGCCTATTGCCTCCATCACTAAGTTAATGACTAGTTTGGTTGTAGTGGAAGCCGGTCAAGATCTGGATGAACAATTGCTCGTGACTGAAGACGATATAGATCGCGAAAAATTCAGTCACTCTCGTTTGCGTGTTGGCTCTCAGTTGAGTCGTTCCAACATGTTGCATATTGCGTTAATGAGTTCTGAGAATCGTGCTGCATCAGCATTGGGACGTCATTATCCCGGTGGCTTACCTGCATTTGTGCACGCTATGAATGCGAAGGCGCGTGAAATAGGTATGGTGAATTCGCGTTTTGCAGATTCGACTGGTCTATCCAGCACGAATGTTTCAAGTGCACGTGATTTAGCTAAGCTAGTCATTGCAGCGCATAAGCATCCACTGATTCGTCAATATTCGACTGATAGTCGTTATGCAGTTGATCCAGGTGGTCGTATGCTGCAGTATCGTAATTCAAATGGTTTGATAGAAAATCCTGAATGGGAAATCGGTCTGCAAAAAACAGGCTACATCTCTGAAGCAGGTCGTTGCTTAGTCATGCAAGTGAATATTGCTGATCGTCCTATTGTGATGATTTTTCTAGATGCTAAGAGCAAGCAATCACGCTTAGCAGATGCAGATCGTATTCGTAAATGGTTAGAAAATCGTGGTACCGCTGCGATATCTATGCAGACATCTCCACGTAGTTAAATTGAATGAATATAAAAAAAGCGAACTAAGGTTCGCTTTTTTTATGTACGAATGCATATCTTGTAGGGACGATTAGCGTAGCGTAATCGTCCGTTCAAATTCATTAGGTATGTAGATGATCAGACTTTCCATACGGCGCAATACATTGCGCCCTACGGTGTGTGGATATTTATCTTACGCCCTACGTTGACATACTTTTTGATACTGCTGCTTATTTTGTAGGGACGATTAGCGTAGCGTAATTAACCGCAACATCTATCAATCACGCTTCAATTTCTGATCGATAACCTAATAAGGCAGAAATTTTTTCTGCTGTTTGCATCAATTCTTCTAGCCATTCATCTTTCAATCGCTCTGCAGGTGCAGAAATAGAAAGACCTGCGATGAGCTCACCAGAATCATCACGTATGCCTGCAGCCATACAGCGCACTCCTAATTCCAGTTCTTCATTATCTCTGGCATAGCCACGGGAACGCACCAGTGATAACTCGCGCTCTAATTTATTTAACTCAGTAATAGAGTTTTTATTGTTGCCATTCAGACCGGTACGCGTTGCGTAAGCACGAACAGATTTTTGATCATCCACTGATAAAAATAATTTTCCTATGGAGGTGAGATGCAGTGGAGCGCGTCCACCTATGGCACGAACAACCTGCATGCCTGAACGCTCAGAAAATGCACGTTCGATATACACAATCTCATCGCCTTGACGCACAGACAGATTGACGGGCTGCTGGGTTTTTCTATGCAGTGTTTGCATGGATTCCAGTGAAGCTTCACGCACATTCAGGCGACTCTTCACGATATTGCCTAATTCGAGTAAACGCATGCCAAGACGGTAATTACCCGGTTCTGAGCGGTCGACAAATCTTTTGCTGACCATGTCATTCAATATGCGGTGTGCAGTAGAGGGATGTAGGCCTGTTACTTTTGCAAGTTCTTTGAGACTGACGGGATCTGGATACTGAGCTAAGGCATCCAAAAGAGTGATCATGCGCTCAATGACTTGAATTGAAGTCTTATCGTTTTGGCTGACGGGATCAGATTTCATAATGCGCTTTGTGCAATGCAATAAAGTCTTTATACCACAATGTAAAACGCTATCACAAGTTCGTTTGATGGTGAAACCGTCCGAAATGTGAAATTTTTTTCATGTCAGCCTTCTATGCTACTGGCCTCAGTAAGAAGTGATAATTCGGTGTGCACTTTCGCGCTCTCAACGAGGATATTCATGCGTGTAGGATTGTTGGTCACTTGTCTGGTCGATGTAATGCGACCTGAAATTGGTTTTTCTACGATTAAGCTGCTGGAAGCGGCGGGTTGTGAGGTGGTCGCGCCTGAATCACAGACTTGCTGCGGTCAGCCGGCATACAGCGCAGGAAACCGAGATGCAGCGCGTGCGTTAGCAGAAAAATTTTTAGACGAGTTCGAAGGCTTTGATTACATCGTCATACCTTCAGGTTCATGTGGTGGCATGGTGAAAACGCATTATGAAGATGCCTTAGCGGGTCATCCACAACTCTTACAGCGTTTTGCATTAGTAAAGCCGCGTGTTTATGAACTGACCGATTTTCTATCTACCGTTGTTAAGCTAAAGAATTTGCCCACTGCACAAGCGAATAGTTTTAAAGGAAAAATTACGTATCATGATTCATGCTGTGGTTTGCGTGAATTAGGTGTGCAACAACAGCCACGTGAATTATTGACACAACGCGCAGGTGTAGCACTGACAGAAATGAAAGATGCCCGCGCTTGCTGCGGATTTGGCGGTACCTTTGCAGTGAAATACGGTGATATCTCTGCTGCTATCGTGGATGAAAAATGCGAAAACATACACAACACAAATGCTGATGCCGTTGTATTAGGTGATTTAGGTTGTATGTTGAATATAGAAGGGCGTCTGCGTCGTACAGGCGATCACACCACACGCGTTTTGCATGTGGCTCAAGTATTAGCAGGAGACGCGTGATGCAAGTTCAATCTATGCACTTTAAAGCCAGAGCGGGTCAAAAGTTGGCCGATCTCAGGTTGCAGCAAAATTTAAAAAAACTATCGACTAAATTTGTCACAGGTCGTGCTACTGCTATTGCTGAGTTAGATGATTTTGAAGCGACACGTGATGCAGCGGCTGAACGCCGTATGCGAGCAATAGAAAATCTCGATGTATGGTTAAGCACGTTTGAAAAAGAAGCTACGCGACGTGGTGCGACAGTGTTGTATGCAGAGACGGCTGAAGATGCATCGCGTTTGGTGGTAGAGATCGCTCGCAAGCATGAAGTAAAAAAAGTCATTAAGTCCAAATCTATGGTGTCGGAAGAAATGGCTTTAAATAGTGCCCTAGAGGCAGCAGGCATTACGCCTATAGAAACGGATTTGGGTGAATACATACTGCAGATTAATGATAACGAGCCGCCTTCTCATATCATCGCGCCAGTCATACATAAAGACAAAGAAGAGATTGCGGAGTTATTTTCGCGCGTCCATAACAAACCTTTGTTGACCGACATTCCACAAATGACTCGCGAAGCACGTGAAGTGTTACGTGCCCATTTTCTTTCTGCTGATATGGGTGTTACAGGCGGTAATTTCATTATTGCTGAATCAGGGTCTGTCGCTGTTGTTACTAACGAAGGCAATGAAGGTATGTGCACGGTGATGCCACCTAAGGTGCATGTAGTGGTCACAGGAATAGAAAAAGTACTGCCAACCTTATCTGATTTAGCGACGGTCATGCGTTTGCTACCGCGTTCTGCCACTGGTCAATCTATTTCAAATTATTTTTCTTTATTGACTGGTCCACGTGCAAAGGGCGAGCAAGATGGTCCTGAGCATATGTATTTTGTACTGGTTGATGCAGGTCGCACTGGTTTGGTTGGAACAGAATTTGAAGAGATGTTGCGTTGCATACGTTGTGGTGCATGTATGAATCACTGTCCTGTATATCAAAAAATTGGTGGCCATAGTTATGGATGGGTGTATCCAGGCCCTATGGGAAGTGTGCTAACACCTTCGTATGTGGGTGTGGAAAATGCAGTGGATTTACCGCAAGCATCCACCTTGTGTGGTGAATGTCATGTGGTGTGTCCAGTAAAAATTCCTTTGCCTGATTTATTGCGTAAGCTAAGAGAAAAACAATTCAAAAAAGGTTTGCGTCCTGTATTTGAATACGTGGCTTTTGGTGTGTGGGCTTTTGTAGCAAAACGACCTAAGCTCTATCGTTTTACTACGCAAATTGCTACAAGGTTAATGCGTGCAATGGGAAATGAAAAAGGATTGATCGCTACATTACCTATGGCGGCTGGATGGACGGAGCATAGAGATATGCCTGTCCCTGCAGGTAAAACGTTTAGAGAGCTGAACCAACAACATCGATAATGCATTGAGCCTTAATTTATTCGGCTATTAAAACAATCGGGCTGCAGAGATGAGACATCATCTCTACAGCCCGATTTTTATTACTTAAACCACATTGAGTAAATAAATTTACTGACCAGGATTCGTAAATTCAGCGTGTATGGCATTAATCGCTTTCACGACTTCATCCGATAGCTTAATAGAATAAGCATCAATATTCGCTTTTAATTGATCCAGATTGGTTGCACCTATGATGGTGGAAGCTACAAACCAACGGGTATAACACCACGCGAGTGAGAGTTCAGTCACTGTCATGTTATGCGCTTTGGCTAATTCCATATAACGTTTGGTTGCTTCGATCACACGTGGACGTAAATAGCGTGGACTCCAGTTAGGTGGGAAGATACTTAAGCGACCTTTTGCTTGTGGATCATTAAT
>CANGLD010000111.1 GCA_947454475.1 Oxalobacteraceae bacterium | reverse complement strand
AGCCACTGAAAATGTGTCACTGCACCTTGATACACATAAGGCAGCACTGCATAAGCACCACCAAAAGTAAGCATGGCTGCTTTAGTAAAAAACCAGCTCATTTGTGTCAGCGTATGAGTCCAGTCTGTAAATACGACTAGCATTCCCCACGTGAGTAGTCCTAGCGCACTACCAATGCCTGCAACAATGAAAAATTTTCGCCATGTGAATTGCGCATGATCTGGTGACGGTGTGTGATCATCTATGAGTGCAGGACCATAAGATTTTTTACTAACGCTATGACCACCACCTAATTGAAATTGATCAGGTAGTAAACGACTACCAATCACACCGAATAAAGCTGCAATCAATACAATCAAAGGGAAGGGCAATTGGAACAGCGTGATGGCTACAAAAGCGAGACTCGCTATCCCTATTAACCAGCGATTTTTTAAACTACGTGAACCTATGCGCAACGCAGCTGCCAACACAATCACCACAATCGCAGGTTTGATGCCAAATAAAATGCCAGCAACAACGGGTAGATCACCAAAAGAAAGATAAATCCACGACAGTGCAATCAAAATAAGTAGAGATGGCAAGACAAACAATACGCCTGCAATGATGCCACCCACTGCGCGATGCATGAGCCAACCTATATACACAGCCAATTGCATGGCTTCAGGCCCTGGCAACAACATGCAGTAATTCAGCGCATGTAAAAAGCGTTGTTCAGATATCCAACGTTGTCGTTCCACTAAATCCGTATGCATTAAAGAGATTTGACCGGCAGGACCACCAAAGCTAATAAAACCAAGTTTCAACCAATACCAGAAGGCTGCTGTCAGACTCACTGCAGCAGGAACTTCTTGCGATTCTTCTTGAGCAGATGCATTCATTACATATTGGGATAATTTGGACCGCCACCACCTTCTGGTGTAACCCACACAATATTTTGCGTAGGATCTTTGATGTCACATGTTTTGCAATGCACGCAGTTTTGCGCATTGATTTGTAATTTATCTTCACCTTGTTCACTGCGCACATATTCATACACACCAGCTGGACAATAGCGTGACTCAGGTCCTGCGTAACGTGCCAGATTCACACCGACAGGTATGGCTGCATCTTTTAGTGTGAGATGAGCAGGTTGATGTTCAGTGTGATTAGTATTGGAAATAAATACAGAAGACAGTCGGTCAAACGTGAGTTTGTTATCAGGTTTAGGATAGGTGATCGGTGTGCATTCTGCAGCAGGCTTTAAACATTCGTGATCAGCATGCGTGTGATGCAAAGTCCATGGTGCTTTACCTCTGAAAAGAACTTGATCTATGCCGACCATTAACGTGCCGGTATAAAGTCCTTTACTCATCCATGGTTTGAAGTTGCGTGCGACATGCAGTTCTTCATGTAACCACGATTGTTCAAATGCGCTGGAGTAAGCACTAAGTTCATCTTGTGCACGACCTGCGTTCAATGCTTCAAATGCAGCTTGCGCTGCTAACATGCCGCTCTTAATCGCCGCATGGCTACCTTTAATGCGGCTTGCGTTTAAAAAGCCTGCATCACAACCAATTAATGCACCACCTGGGAAGGTGAGTTTAGGTAAGGATTGCAGACCACCTGCCGTGATAGCACGTGCACCATAGGAGAGTCGTTTGCCACCTTCAAAAAAATCGCGAATCGCAGGATGTGTTTTATAACGCTGGAATTCTTCGAATGGTGAAAGATAAGGATTTTCATAGGCTAGTCCTACGACATAGCCAACTGCGACCTGATTATTTTCTAGATGGTAGAGAAAAGATCCACCATAAGTACTGCTATCAAGTGGCCATCCTGCGGTATGAATGACTAAGCCTTGCTGATGTTTAGCGGGATCGATTTCCCATAGTTCTTTTAAACCTATGCCATAGGTTTGTGGATCACGACCTTTATCAAGTTGATAGCCGCTAATAAGTTGTTTACCTAAATTGCCACGTGCACCTTCAGCAAATAAGGTGTATTTCGCGCGTAATTCCATACCGAGTTGAAATGCATCGGTAGGTTTGCCTTCTTTATCCACTCCCATATTGCCAGTAGCAACACCAACCACAGCACATTGTTCATCAAACAAAATTTCAGCTGCTGCAAAGCCTGGGAAAATTTCCACACCCAGTGCTTCTGCTTGTTGACCTAACCAGCGTACGACATTGGCTAGTGAGATTACGTAGTTACCATGATTTTGAAAACATCCCGGCAACATCCAGTTGGGGGTTTTGATGGAGCCGGTTTCTGTTAAAAACAGAAAGCGATCTTCTGTCACTGGCGTGTTAAGCGGTGCGCCACGTTCTTTCCAATCGGGTATCAGTTCTGTTAACGCTTGAGGATCCATCACGGCGCCAGACAAGGTGTGGGCTCCGAGTTCTCCACCTTTTTCTAAGACGCAAACTGAGATGTCTTTATTTTCCCGTGCTGCCAGTTGTTTGAGTTGTATCGCAGCGGCCAAGCCTGCAGGACCGCCACCGACGATGACGACGTCATATTCCATCGCTTCGCGTGGGCCAAATTGCTCTAAGAATTGGGGGTTTTGACTGGGGCTCATGATGGTTAGTGATAATGAATGGTGTAAGCGAAAAAGATTGCGTGGCTGATTAAATAGTCGTCATAGTACAAGCTGAATATCGCTTTTTCTGACGGCTATAAACAGGCGATTTATGTAATGATACGGGCTTCTTGAATTTAGGCCAAAACTTCGTTGGGAGAAATCGTGAGCACAGAAGTCAATTTCAGTGGAAAAGTCGCTTTTGTGACGGGTGCGTCGAGTGGTTTAGGGACGCGATTTGCTAAGGTTTTAGCCGATGCGGGAGCCCAAGTGGTGTTGGCCGCAAGGCGTACAGAGCGGCTTAAAGAGTTGCGTGCGGAAATTGAAGCCAACGGCGGGGCAGCCCATGTGGTGCAATTAGATGTGACGGATTACGCCAGTATTAAATCCGCATTAGCGCATGCTGAAACGGAAGCTGGGCATATCGATATTTTGGTGAATAATTCTGGTGTCTCTAGTACGCAGCGTTTAGTGGATGTGACGCCAGAAGATTATGCGCATGTGATGGATACGAATTTGCGCGGTGCATTCTTCGTAGCGCAAGAAGCAGCGAAACGCATGATACAGCGCGCTAAAGCAGAGCCGCATCGTCAACATCGCATCATTAACATAGCGTCAGTAGCTGGTTTGCGTGTGTTGTCGCAAATTGGTGTGTACTGCATGAGTAAAGCAGGTGCAGTTCAAATGACAAAGGCGATGGCGTTGGAATGGGGACGCTATGGCATTAATGTGAATGCGATTTGTCCTGGTTACATAGAAACTGAAATTAATCGTGAATATTTTCATAGCGAAGGCGGACAGAAATTAATTGATATGCTGCCGCGTAAACGTGTAGGTCGTCCTGAAGATTTAGATGGTTTGTTGATGTTGCTGGCATCGGATGAATCGCGGTTTATTAATGGCGCGATAATGACTGCTGATGATGGTATGGCAGCGTTTTAATGAAAGAGGGATACACACTAGTGCATCGTTATCGAACCAGCATACGTTGGGGCGATATGGATGCAATGGGACATGTAAATAACACGATTTATTTTCGTTATCTGGAACAGGCGCGCATAGAATGGTTTCTTGCCCTAGATTGTCCTCCTGATCCTAGTGGAATAGGTCCAGTCATTATTAGTGCGCATTGCACATTTTTAAAACAGTTGCGCTTTCCTGGTGAGATAGAGATCACCACTGGTATAGGTGAATTTGGTAGATCAAGCTTTCACGCCCAACATGAAATCAGACGGGTGGATGATTTGCAAACCTTAGCTGCGGAAGGTGGTTCTAAAGTGGTGTGGGTAGACCAGAGATTAGAAAAATCTTTAGCCCTGCCAGAAGAAATGCGTGCGCGTTTACTGCAACCGATGTGTTAACTGAATGTGATTTAATTTTTGTAATACCTTACTTATAAGGCGCTCTAGTCGACATGAACTACTCGACTAGGTGGACTGAATAGATTTGTTTAACCAAGGACATCCATGAAAAAAGTATATCCCAATGCAGCTGCTGCTTTGGCAGGCATCGTTCAAGACGGTCAGACTATTGCTGTCGGCGGTTTTGGTTTGTGTGGCATTCCTGAAGCATTGATAGCTGCTTTAAAAGAATCCGGCGTACAAAATTTAACGGCGATTTCCAATAACGCGGGTGTTGATGGTTTTGGTTTAGGTCAGTTGCTTGCTACGCGTCAGATTAAAAAAATGATTGCTTCTTATGTTGGTGAAAACAAAGAATTCGAGCGACAGTTTTTAGCTGGCGAGCTAGAACTGGAATTTACACCGCAAGGTACGTTGGCAGAAAAGCTGCGTGCTGGTGGTGCTGGCATACCTGCATTTTTTACTAAGACGGGTGTAGGTACTGTGGTCGCTGAAGGAAAAGAAATACGTGAATTTGATGGTGAAAAATATGTCATGGAACGTGCGCTGGTTGCTGATGTTTCATTGGTCAAAGCGTGGAAAGCGGATCCTACCGGGAATTTAATTTTTCATAAAACGGCACGCAACTTCAATCCAAATGTCGCGATGGCTGGCAAGATCACGATTGTAGAAGTGGAAGAAATTGTCGCTAAAGGTGATTTAGATCCCGATGCGATTCATACACCTGGCATTTTCGTACATCGCATCGTCGTTAATGCGCATCCAGAAAAACGCATAGAGCAACGCACGATTAGTGCAAGTTAATTTCAGATTAAGTTTAGATTAAAAGCGAGCGGAGAATCATCATGGCATGGACACGTGAACAAATGGCTGCACGCGCAGCACAAGAATTAGAAGACGGTTTTTACGTTAACTTAGGCATAGGCTTGCCTACTTTAGTTGCTAACTATGTTCCAAAAGATATTGAAGTTTGGCTGCAATCAGAAAATGGTTTACTGGGCATAGGACCATTTCCTACTGAAGATAAGATTGATCCTGATTTAATCAATGCAGGCAAACAAACCGTGACTGCTTTACCCGGCTCTTCCATTTTTAGTTCTGCAGATTCATTCGCCATGATACGCGGCGGTAAAGTGAATATTGCGATTCTTGGTGCTATGCAGGTTTCCGAGCATGGTGATCTTGCGAACTGGATGATCCCAGGAAAAATGGTGAAGGGCATGGGCGGTGCAATGGATTTAGTCGCTGGTGTGAAGCGTGTCGTCGTGTTGATGGAGCATGTGGCGCGAGGTAAAGATGGATCGCTGTCACATAAATTATTAAAAGAATGTACTTTGCCATTGACGGGTGTGGGTGTCGTGGATCGCATTATTACGGATCTTGGAGTATTGGATGTAACGGAGCAAGGATTGAAATTAGTAGAACTTGCTGATGGCGTGACCAAAGAAGAGTTGATTGCTGCGTCTGATTGCCCTATTCATTCATGATGCTCGCAATATGCAGTAATAGTGAAGCATGGTGATGTGAAATAAAATCATCAATATAAAAAAGCCTGACAGATGCACTCTGTCAGGCTTTTTATTTTATGTTGCTATCACTGTGTATACAGCAAGAATTGATTAGGTATTGAATTTAATCATGGATAATGCTGAATAACTCGAGAATCAATTTTTCGATGAGCGAATGCGCAATTCTATTAGTGAAAGTTTTCTATATTTCTGTTTGAGTTACTAATTTTTATTTTCGATATTAAGAGAAAAGATAACACTTTTGTGTATAGAAAAAAATGCGAGCATTATTTTTGGAAATGTTGTTAAGAAAATAAATTATTGACTACTATTTTTATATGATTAATGAGTGGGGTGATGGTGTGAAAAATCATGCTGTAGCAAGAGTCAGGACTATTAAGAAAAATCTTAAAGAAAATCTTAAAGATAGCGACAGTCATGGAAAAGATAGTGTTGCTTGCACAAGAATTTTGACGCCCATTTATCAACCACCACATGCAGCTAAGCTAAAGGCCTCACTGTATAAGGATGAGACAGGTTGTTATCTCTTAGAGTATTTTGGAGAAAAACATCTCTCTAGTTGTAGTGATGATGGCGAGCACAATAAAGTAACTGCAGCATGGGTTGCTGCATGGGCGACTGAATTGACTGCTTTATCTAAATTTACTTTTCGCGCAATCAAAGCCATACAAGCTAGTGAGGAATCCCTTTCATTTGATGCGGCTTCATCCAAGCTGATGGTGATGGCACGTACTAAGATGCGCTTAGCGCATGTCAAAAAAATGACTAAGATTTCACTTAGGCTGCCAAAAAAATCTAGTCCTAGTAATCAGTCGTAAATTAAATCAATCTTTTGTCCCATTGCGCTAGTAGCCGTACTTACTCATCTTCTAGCTAGTCATTAGCCTGCGTTGCTTGGATCGTCTTTATGAGGATGGATATCTTATAAAGATTCATTCTGTAAGGACAGCCTTCATGAGAGAATTGAAACTAAATATCTGGTGGCAAGGTGTAGACCAGTAAAATCATGAATGTTTTCCAACTAGCGCAGGATGAGTGCAATGAGCCAGTTTCAAATAAAAACAGTGCAGTGTTTATCACCTGCGGGACTACACAACATGGCTTACAAGGAATGGGGAGATCCAAAAAATCCTGAAGTTTTGTTGTGCGTGCATGGTGTTACTCGGGTATCCGATGACTTTGATGCGATGGCGACTGCGATGGCAGATCGTTATCGTGTGATTTGTCCCGATGTAGTCGGGCGAGGCCGCTCTTCTTGGCTAAGTAATCCGCAGTTTTATCAATTGCCCCAATATGTCAGTGACATGGTGACTTTGATAGCGCGCTTAGATGTGACACATGTAGACTGGTTTGGTACATCGATGGGTGGCTTGATAGGCATGGGAGTTGCGGCCTTAAAAGACAATCCCATACGCAAAATGATGTTGAATGATATAGGTCCCACGATTAACTATGCTGCTTTGATGCGCATAGCAGAATACATGGGCAAGGAAGTGCGGTTTCCTACTTTTGAAGCAGGTGTAGATTACATCAGATTAATTGCTGCTCCATTTGGTCCTCATAGCGATGAGCAATGGCAGAAGCTAGCAGGCGATGTATTGCGTCAGCAAAAAGACGGTCAGTGGAGTCGTCACTATGATCCAGCGATAGCATTGGCATTTAGTACATTTACAGAGGAAACCGCAGCGCAAAGTGAGGCGGCATTATGGGCGATTTATGATGCGATTCATTGCCCAGTATTGCTTGTGCGTGGT
>CANGLD010000110.1 GCA_947454475.1 Oxalobacteraceae bacterium | reverse complement strand
TCACAAATTTTTACGACTGTGAAAATTGGTGGTGAACTCTCCAACAACAAAGGCATTAATCGTCAGGGTGGTGGACTGTCTGCACCTGCATTGACTTCCAAAGACATGGAAGACATTAAGACTGCATTAGTGTTTGAGGCTGATTACATTGCCGTGTCATTTCCTAAAAGTCCAAGCGACATGATCATGGCCAGACAACTGGCTGTGATAGCAGGTGAGGCGACTGGACACAAGCCACAAATGATTGCCAAGATAGAGCGCGCTGAAGCCATTCCCTTGCTGCAGGAAATTTTAGATGCCTCCGATGGCATTATGGTGGCGCGTGGTGATTTAGCAGTAGAAGTAGGGAATGCTGCAGTACCTGGTTTGCAAAAGCGCATGATACGTATGGCACGTGCTTCCGATAAATTAGTCATCACTGCTACGCAGATGATGGAGTCGATGATACAAAATGCAGTGCCTACACGTGCAGAAGTATCTGATGTAGCAAATGCAGTTTTAGATGGTACTGACGCTGTGATGACTTCTGCTGAAACAGCAGCAGGTAAATATCCAGTTGAAACGGTTGAAATGATGAATGCGATTTGCATCGAAGCGGAGAAATCAGAAGTCTCCACACTAGATGCAGATTTTATGAATGTCACATTTGATCGTATTGATCAATCCATCGCGTATGGTGCTTTATTCACAGCACATCACTTGCGTGTGAAAGCCATCATTGCTTTAACGGAGTCGGGTTCTACTGCATTGTGGATGAGTCGACATAACATCGACATTCCTATTTATGCGCTCACACCGAGTCGTACCACTTTACGCAAAGCTGTTTTATACAGGAATGTACACACCTTAGAACTCACTCCTTCTGCTGACCGTGAAGCCACGTTTAAATCTGTTGAAGCCTTATTGAAAGCAAAAAAATTAGTAGAAAAAGGCGACAGAATAGTTTTAACCTGGGGCGAGCCTATGGGGCAAACAGGTGGTACTAACGCCTTGAAAATCGCAACGATAGCTTAACTTTATTTAAAATAATTAGTCTGGAGAATTTGCATCATGCCTCTCGTATCACTTCGTCAATTACTCGATCATGCCGCTGAAAATCAATACGGCCTGCCTGCTTTTAACGTGAACAATCTTGAGCAAGTGTCAGCCATTATGGCGGCGGCAGATGAAGTCGGTGCGCCAGTCATTATGCAAGCTTCAGCGGGTGCGAGAAAATATGCAGGCGAAGCATTTTTGCGTCATTTGATTTCTGCTGCTGTAGAAAGTTATCCACATATTCCTGTCGTCATGCATCAAGATCATGGTCAGTCACCTGCAGTTTGTATGGCAGCGATACGTTCAGGATTTTCATCTGTCATGATGGATGGCTCTTTAATGGATGACGGTAAATCTGTTGCGAGTTATGAATACAACGTAGAAGTATCGCGTCGCGTGGTGGATTTTTCGCATGCAATTGGCGTTACCGTAGAAGCAGAGTTAGGCGTGCTCGGCTCTTTAGAAACCATGAAGGGTGATAAAGAAGATGGTCACGGTGCAGAAGGCACAATGACACGTGAACAGTTATTAACTGATGTGGCACAAGCAGCAGATTTTGTGCGTCAAACCCAGTGCGATGCTTTAGCAATTGCAATTGGTACTAGCCATGGCGCGTATAAATTTTCACGCAAGCCAACGGGTGACATCTTAGCGATAGATCGCATCAAAGAAATTCATGCTCGTATTCCCAACACACACTTGGTCATGCATGGCTCTTCTAGTGTGCCGCAAGAATTGCTCGCTGAAATACGTGAATTTGGTGGCGACATGAAAGAAACCTATGGCGTGCCTGTAGAAGAAATTCAAGAAGGTATTAAGCATGGTGTGCGTAAGATTAATATCGATACAGATATTCGTCTTGCGATGACAGGTGCAGTTCGTCGTTACTTGTTTGAGAACCCATCTAAGTTTGATCCACGTGATTACTTAAAACCTGCACGCGAAGCTGCTATGCAGATTTGTAAAGCACGTTTCATTTCTTTTGGTTGTGAAGGACAAGCAGGAAAGATCAAGCCTTTAAGTCTAGAAAAAATGGCGGAGAAATATAAAAAAGGTGAACTCGCACAAATCGTGCAGTAATTCGCTTTCATAAATTCATCCTAGTTTTTAATGAAAGATAAAATTCCGGCGAATGCTAATTATCTCGACCGGATTGACGCTGTCATTTCACTGCAAGCGACTGGCCTGTTTTAAGTGCGAGTCATTTTTAAAGTAAACACTGCCTCATGAATAGTCTTTATCAATCCAATATTCATTCACTTCCTTTGTTAGGTCGCGGCAAGGTGCGCGATAACTATGCTGTGGGTGAAGACAAAATACTCATCGTCACAACAGACAGACTTTCTGCATTTGATGTGGTGATGAATGAACCTATTCCTGCTAAAGGTAAAGTTCTCAATCAGATGTCGGATTTTTGGTTTGATAAGTTATCAGCCATCGTGCCAAATCATTTAACTGGAGTAGCGCCTGAGTCTGTGGTGAAGCCTGAAGAAGCGGATCAGGTTCGTGGCCGTGCAGTGGTCGCAAAAAAACTCAAACCAATTTTAGTTGAAGCAGTAGTGCGTGGTTATCTTATAGGCTCGGGTTGGAAAGATTATCAAACCTCGGGTGCTGTCTGTGGCATAGCGCTGCCAAAAGGTTTACGTTTAGCCGATAAATTAGCTGCACCAATTTTCACACCTGCTGCGAAAGCAGATTTAGGTGAGCATGATGAAAATATCAGCTTTGCTGAAATGGAAACGCGTTTAGGTAAAGAGTTAGCGTCGAAAATGCGTGACATCAGCATTGCGTTGTATCAGGCTGCAGCAGATTACGCAGCGACGCGAGGTATCATCATCGCCGATACAAAATTTGAATTTGGTTTAGATGAACATGGTGTCTTGCATTTAATGGATGAAGTATTAACAGCTGACTCTTCACGTTTTTGGCCTGCAGATTCTTATGCGCCTGGTATATCACCTCCGTCTTTTGATAAACAATTTGTACGAGATTATTTAGAAACATTAAAAGACTGGAATAAAACTGCACCAGCACCAGCATTGCCTGCTGATGTCATACAAAAAACAGGTGCTAAATACAAAGAAGCTTTAGAACGCCTGACTGGTAATCAACTGAAAGATTGAGTGATGACGATGACGAATACAGTGCAGCCTTTGGTAGGCGTAGTAATGGGATCCTCATCCGATTGGGATGTCATGCAACATGCAGTCAACATGTTGACTGAGTTTGGTGTGCCCTACGAAAAGCAAGTATTGTCTGCCCATCGCATGCCAGATGAAATGTTTGCTTATGCTAAAGCAGCACAATCGCGTGGTCTGCGTTCCATCATTGCTGGTGCCGGTGGAGCTGCACATTTGCCAGGCATGATAGCCTCACAAACCATAGTCCCAGTTTTAGGTGTGCCAGTACCTTCTAAATATTTGCGCGGTGAAGATTCTTTGCTGTCTATCGTGCAAATGCCTAAAGGCATACCGGTTGCAACCTTTGCGATTGGTGAAGCTGGTGCTGCTAATGCTGCATTAACTGCTATTGCGATACTCGCTGCAGATCATCCTGATCTGGCTGAAAAACTTCTTCGCTTTCGTGCCAAGCAAAATGCCGATGCACGTGCCATGACTTTACCTGCTTAAGTGTGTCCTCCTCTTCATCTACATCGTTGAAACCACATGCATCACCTGCCACTTGGTTAGGCGTGATGGGTGGTGGTCAATTGGGTCGTATGTTTGTGCATGCTGCACAAGCGATGGGTTACAAAGTCATGGTCTTAGAGCCTGCTGCAGATTGTCCTGCAGGTCATGCTGCCGACCAGTTACTCTGCGCTGATTACACTAATCCCACTGCACTACAAAACATGGCGCAACAATGCGCAGCGGTGACAACTGAATTTGAAAATGTACCCGCGCAAAGTTTGGCATTACTTGCCGATCACGTTGTGGTTGCACCTTCAGCGCGTTGTGTAACAGTTGCACAAGATAGATTAGTTGAAAAAAAATTCTTTGTTGATTGTGCTGCTACTTCAGGTGTAAAGCCTGCGCCGCATCATGCTATTAACTCAGATACTGATATTGATGCTTTGTCAGAGGATTTGTTGCCCGGCATTTTGAAAACAGTGCGCATGGGTTATGACGGCAAAGGACAAGTTAGAGTCGCGACTCGCGCTGCGGTACGTGCTGCGTTTCATGATTTGCAAGGCGTAGCCTGTGTATTAGAAAAAATGCTGCCACTGGCGTTTGAAATATCTGTCTTAACAGCGCGAGGTGTGGATGGACATGCAGTGGTATATCCGATCGCTGAGAATGTACATCGTGATGGCATACTTTTTATTACTACTGTGCCTGCACCAAGTGTGAGTGCCGAGTGTGTCAAGCAAGCACAGCATGCAGCGCTAACGATTATTCGTGAGCTCGATTACGTTGGTGTGCTGTGTATAGAATTTTTTGTTTTGAAGGACGGTTCCTTAGTCGTCAATGAAATGGCGCCTCGTCCACATAATAGTGGGCACTACACCATGGATGCTTGCATCACTAGTCAGTTTGCACAACAAGTACGTGCAATGACCAATTTACCTTTAGGTGATGTGCGTCAGCATTCACCTGCAGTGATGTTAAATATTTTAGGTGATGTGTGGTTTGCAGATACTAGTGATGTGGCAGTAGAACCCGCATGGGAAAAGATACTCGCATTGCCAGGTGCGAATCTACATTTGTATGGCAAAGATGAACCGCGCCGTGCCCGCAAAATGGGACACATTACTTTTGTAGCGCCAACTTTAGAGCAAGCGCAGGCACAAGCCAAAGCAGCCTGTGATTTGTTAGGTATAGCAAGTTGAATGCATGAAGATTTTTGGATCTGATCAACTTGCACTCATAGAAGCTGCTGCACTACTGGAGCAGGGCAAACTGGTTGCCTTTCCTACCGAGACTGTTTATGGCTTAGGTGCAGATGCAGAAAATCCTTCAGCAGTTGCAGCAATTTATGCTGCCAAGGGCAGACCTGCGAATCATCCTGTGATTGTTCATCTTGCAGTACACGCGGATTATCAGCGTTGGGCACAACACATTCCACATGAAGCAGAAAAATTGATACAGGCTTTTTGGCCAGGACCACTCACACTCATACTAAAGCGATCGCCTCATATTCCTGATGCTGTTTCAGGCGGTCAAGATTCTATAGGTTTGCGTTGTCCTTCTCACCCTGTCGCACAAAGCCTGTTACAACAATTTAAAAAAGGGCAGGGTGGTATTGCAGCACCTTCTGCAAATCGTTTTGGTCATGTGAGTCCTACAACTGCTCACCATGTGATGACTGAATTTGCTGAACTTCAAGCAGATACGATTGCCTGTTTAATTGATGGTGGAGCAAGTGAGGTAGGAATTGAATCAACCATCATAGATTTATCGCGCATGCAAACAAACGGCCCTGCTTTATTAAGACCTGGTCACATCACGGCAGAGCAAATATCGTTAGTTCTGGGTAGGGAATTGACAGCTGCTGATCAGTCTGCACCTAGAGTATCTGGTGCTTTAGATGCGCACTATGCACCTCGTACACCAGTGGTGCTGATTAAACAGCATGAACTACAGCGAGTTATAGATAAACTAGAAGCGAACCAACAATCATTTGTTTTAATGACTTGTGGTAGTGGTCAGTTAAATTTGAGCACTTCAGCGTTAATGACGCACCAATTGCCATCCGATGCAAAGGCTTATGCCCACGGACTGTATGCTGGATTACGTTTGCTAGATGAAAAAAAAGCGCAAGTCATGCTGGTTGAATTGCCGCCGCAAGATGAAGCATGGCGTGGGGTGAATGACAGATTACGAAGAGCTGCGTTTGATTCTTTGGATGTATTAAAAAAATTGAAAAATAATTAATGGAATTTTAGATCGTTTTAATTATTACCAGTTGGTAGCTTGAGAGCTTCTTGATCTTTAGTCGATATATTTTGTCTTTTTGCATGCTGACTAATTAATTCAGCTATTTTCATATGCTTAGCATTCATAGCAATTGTATAAGCACTTTCGCCATTATTATTTCTAATAGTTGTTTTTGCTTTTGCATTTAATAACATCTTTACTGCACTCAGATTTCTCATTTTGGCTGCAAGTATTAAAGGTGTGTTGCCTTCTTGATCGTTTATATTTATTTTAAGTTTACTTGTGTGCTTGAACATTTCTTTGAGTAGTGAGGTATTTCCTGATTTTATAGCGAGATGAAGTGCAGTATCGCCCTTATTATTTGGTATGCAGTAATTTGCTCTATTTTCAATCAACATTTCAGCAAAATTATCATTTGATAGAAAGAATGCATTATGTAGAGGGGTATCTCCAAAAATATCTTGAAAATTAAGTCCAGCACCTTTAGAGATTAAGTTATAAGCAATTAAAGTATTTTTATGTGCCGCACAAATATGCAGCCCAGTTTGCCATTGATAATCCCTGGAATTTATTATTTTTGGATATTTTTCTAAAATCTCCATAACTGCAAGTGTGTCACTATTTTGGATTGCGTTAAATAACATGATACGTGCTTGATAATTTTTTTCTTTGCTACTGAGTTTGCTTTTTAATCCTGCTTCTTGTTGAATTTTTGATAGCCTATTAATGTCATTAGTATCACCTGTCAGATAATCTAAAATATTCCGGTTTACTTGCTCTGATGGTGTCCTAGGAAAATTTGACGTAATGGGTGCGCGTAAATCACCACCTAATATAGTGACTTGGGTGCCTTGTGAGCGAGCGGCATGAAGGAAAATTTCTAAAGGTTCTGCGACGCGATTATTTTTTTTGCATTCTTGCAGATGCCGCATTACCGCTTCTAAGCTGTTAGAAGTGCTTTCAAAATTAATGGATTCTTTACTGGAATACAAGATCACATAGCCTCTTTCCCAAGAATATGTACCAGGCCTAATCTCATTCTTCAATGCACCAACCTCACAACTTATCAAATGAACGATGGGTTTTGATAAATTATTTTTCGCAACTGAATTATTTAATGTATTAAATGTAAAGTCGATAAATTCTCTTGTAGAAGATATTTCATCTTCAAAAAATTCTATGTAGTGTGTGTTATTTTCATGACTACCATGCCCTAGTAAAAAAATATTAGCATTATTTTTTAATCGGTCTGTAATCATATTTTTTATTTTAGATTGATCTATTTTTGCATTTTTTAGTCCTTCTATT
>CANGLD010000109.1 GCA_947454475.1 Oxalobacteraceae bacterium | reverse complement strand
TTTTCATCCGACTGGATGAATTCATGCAGACTATCTGCAACCGGTAAGGAGAGGTTGTATTCTTGAAAATACTGTTGCAGTGTTTCGCGTCGTCCATTTGATTCTGCACAAATCATGACGCGTTTATCTGTTTGCGTTAAATAGCTACGCAAATTAATCAGTGGATCATCAGCGCGACGATTAACGGTAATGTTAGGTAAGGGTGTAGATAATGAAGAGGCTGCATCTTTATCATGGATGATCCAGCGACCATAGGGCTTGGCTAAGGTGAAGAAATCTTCATCATTTAGAAAGATAGATTCCGGCGGTAATAAAGGTCGTTCACGATCTGATTTTAAAAATCCATAGCGTGAACGTGTATCTGACCAGAAGCGTTGTATGGTGCTGTCTATATCACCTACTAATGCAAAGGTGGCTTCTTCAGGTAAGTAATCAAATAAGGTGGCAGTGTGTTCAAAAAAGAGTGGCAGATAATATTCAATCCCTGCTGATGCAATGCCACTACCTATGTCGCGATAAATATTGGTTTTCGAAGGATCACCTTCAAACACTTCACGCCAGCGTCCACGAAATGCGCTGCGCGCAGCTTCATCCATGGGAAATTCACGCCCTGGTAATAAGCGCACTTCTCTAACTGGATAGAGTGAACGCTGGGTATCTGCGTCAAAAGTGCGGATGGTTTCTATGGTGTCGCCAAATAAATCGAGTCTATAGGGCAGAGCGGAACCCATAGGGAACAGATCGATTAAACCACCACGCACTGAATACTCTCCCGGTGACATGACTTGCGTCACATGGGAATAACCCGCGAGTGTTAGTTGCGATTTGAGTTTAGCTTCATCGAGCTGTTCACCTTGTTTAAAAAAGAAAGTGTAAGCAGCGAGAAATGAAGGCGGTCCCATGCGCAATAACGCAGTGGTAGCAGGAACGATTAAGACATCACATTGCGCATGTTGTACTTCATGCAGTGTTGCTAAGCGTTCAGATACAAGATCCTGATGCGGAGAAAAAGCATCATAAGGCAGCGTTTCCCAATCTGGTAAGAGATGACAACGCAGAGCATGTTCATCACCGCTACCAAACCAGATTATTTCAGTGAGTAGTCTTTGTGCATCAATCGCGTTTGCCACCACCACGACCAGCATTTTATTTTCAGCTTTAATAGCGCGAGCGGCTTCAGCCAAGACATAGGCATCGGCTGCGCCATGTAAGGCGGGCAGAACAAATCGGGTTCCAGCTTTGGGAAGTAAGCGTTTTGGATCAAATGACATGGTGTGCTGACACAGCACTGTCATGAGCGGATGGGGCTGCAATTGTCTGCATGAGGCCGCTTAAGTCCGAAGTGACAGTGAAAAAGTAAGATAAGATTATAAATTAGTTCTCGTAAGATCTCCTTGCTAGTCTCTCAACTCTGATGTTGTGGGCTGTTTTATGCGTGAACACCAACCCTTTTTATGAGTTGTGCTGCATGACTGTGCCTCGATATATCGCTTTGATTCCTGCTGCTGGTGTTGGTGAGCGCATGGGTACGAGCATGCCCAAACAATATGCGCTGTTGGCAGGTAAGCCTATGTTGCAGCATGTGATGGAAACATTCGCTCACTCAACTTTACTATCGCATACCTATGTAGTGGTGAGTCCGAATGATGCCTACATCAGTGATTTGCCGGTGTTGGCAGGCACGACAATTTTAAAATGTGGTGGTGCGACACGTCAGGCCTCAGTAACAAATGGATTACTAGCGATTAGTCAGGACACCGAAGAGGATGATTGGATACTGGTGCATGATGCTGCGCGTCCAGGATTGACGCATGATTTGCTTGAAAAGCTGATTGCCTTTGTGAAGGATGATGCCGTAGGAGGTTTGTTAGCTTTGCCTGTGGTGGACACAATCAAACGTAGTGATGGTCATGGTAGGGCAGAGATGACGGTAGAGCGATCTGCATTGTGGTCAGCGCAGACGCCGCAAATGTTTCGGCATGCGCAATTGCTGCAAGCATTACAGCAAGTGCAACAAGCCACAGATGAAGCGAGTGCAATAGAAGCAATGGGACATAGGCCTAAGTTAGTTGAGGGTAGTGCGCGCAATTTCAAAGTCACATTGCCGCAAGATTTATTATTAGCTGAGTTGTATTTAAAAGATTTTCAAGGAATGTCATGAGTCGTGCTGCATCATCATTACCGCCGTTTAGAGTAGGCCAAGGTTACGACTGTCATGCTTTAGTCCCTGGACGTCCACTCATTATTGGTGGTGTCACCATTCCTTATCATCTGGGTTTGCTAGGACATTCCGATGCGGATTTACTGTTACATGCCATCACGGATGCCTTACTCGGTGCTGCAGGCTTGGGCGACATAGGCAAGCATTTTCCAGATACCGATGCGCGTTATGCAGGCATTAATTCGCGTTTGCTTCTGTCTGAAGCCGCACAGCATGTGAGGCAAGCAGGTTATGAAATTGGCAATATCGATGCAACTATCATTGCCGAAGCGCCTAAAATGGCTCCTCACTTAGCGCAAATGGTATTGCACATTGCAGCCGATTGCGGCCTTGCTCCCGAACAGGTGAATCTAAAAGCAAAGACCAATGAAAAGCTAGGATGGGAGGGGCGTCAGGAAGGTATGGCAGCTCAGGTAGTAGCGCTTATTTTTCGTCCTTAATTGCTAAATTAATAAATTTTTTCATTGATCTTATTAGTTTAATAATCGCAAAACATTGCAAGTTAGATAGTTAATCTCTTGATATAAAAATTTCTTCATTGTTTTTCTTAATCGACTAGATTGAGAATGCCAATTTGAGATATTCCTTCCCAGCCCCCACAATCGCGCGTGAAACGGCTACTAGCTAGTCGGTTTTCAGTCGCATTAGTTTGCTGACTGCTCGTATTACGGGGTTTATCCCTCGTTTTCTCGTATTGATTCATTAGGAGATCACCATGTCGAAATTAAAAGGCTCAAAGACTGAAGCCAATCTGAAAGACGCATTTGCAGGCGAATCTCAAGCAAATCGTCGTTATTTATACTTCGCGAACAAAGCTGACATCGAAGGTCAAAATGATGTTGCAGCATTGTTCCGTTCTACCGCTGAAGGTGAAACTGGTCACGCGCATGGTCATCTCGAGTATCTCGAGCAAGTAGGTGATCCAGCAACTGGTATGCCAATTGGTTCATCACGTCAAAACTTGATGGCAGCTGTAGCTGGTGAAACACATGAGTACACCGACATGTACCCAGGCATGGCTAAAACTGCTCGCGATGAAGGCTTTGAAGAAATCGCTGACTGGTTTGAAACTTTAGCTAAAGCAGAACGCTCACACGCTAACCGCTATCAAAAAGCTTTAGACGCATTAGTCGACTAAATCTTTTCTTCACACTCTTCCCCGTATTCGGGGGAGGGTTGTGGTGAATGTGCTTGTACCTCGATTGAGTACAGTCACCACAACTTCCTTTTTTCATTCATTTATATATTCAGGATAAGCATCATGGCAGCTCGCGAAGGTAATCTTGAAGCTCCAACCCGTCATCCACTCGATTGGGTTAATGAAGATTTTTACAACGAAGAATCGCTTAATAAAGAGATGGAGCGTGTCTTCGATATTTGTCATGGATGCCGTCGTTGCGTTTCGCTGTGCGGTTCTTTCCCTACGCTATTTGATTTAGTGGATGAATCACCCACCATGGAAATGGATGGCGTGGATAAAAAAGATTACATCAAGGTTGTGGATCAATGCTACTTATGTGACCTGTGTTACATGACGAAATGTCCTTACACACCTCCGCATGAATGGAATCTCGATTTCCCGCACTTGATGTTGCGTGCAAAAGCGGTGAAGTTTAAAAAAGGTGAAGTTTCTTCACGCGATAAATTTCTTTCGAATACTGATGGCTTAGGCATGTTGGCTGGAATTCCAGTTGTGACACAGACTGTGAATGCAGTGAATAAATCCTCTGTAGTGCGCGGCATGATGGAAAGTGCTTTAGGAATTGATAAAGATGCTTGGCTGCCTGAGTTTGCTACGACAAAGTTTCGATCAGGCGCAGCGAAATCTAAACCGTATCCAGTGAAAGACGGAAAGAACACGCCAGGTAAGGTAGCGATTTACTCAACTTGCTATGTGAATTACAACGAGCCTGGCATAGGTCATGATTTGTTAGCGATTCTTGATCACAATGAAATTCCGTATGTGATGGTTGATAAAGAAGCTTGCTGCGGCATGCCTAAACTCGAGCAAGGTGATTTAGAAGGCGTGGCAGAGAAAAAAGAAATTAATATTCCTCACTTAGCAAAATTAGCGAAAGAAGGTTACGCAATTCTCACACCAGTCCCATCGTGCACCTTGATGTACAAACAAGAGTTGCCTCTCATGTTCCCGCAATGTGCAGATACACAAAGTGTGAAAGCAGCGATGTGGGATCCATTTGAATATTTCGTGGCGAGAAATCGTGATGGATTACTCAAGACTGATTTTTCTGAATCGCTAGGGCATGTGTCTTATCACATCCCTTGTCACTCACGTGTACAAAATGTAGGACGCAAAACTGCTGAGATGTTGCAGTTAGTTCCAGATACCAAAATCAATGTGGTTGAGCGTTGTTCAGGCCATGCTGGTACCTTTGGTGTGAAAAAAGAATTTCATGCAGTTTCTATGAAAATTGGTAAGCCTGTTTTCAAAGCGATGGCAAATGATGAGCCTCGTTATATTTCTTCTGACTGTCAGTTAGCGGGACATCATATCGAGCAAGGTATGGAAGAAGCAGGGCTAGCTCATGCCGAGATGGCACATCCTTTGAGTTTGCTGCGTAAGGCTTACGGTATTTAATTTAGATAAGGAAAACACCATGATTATTTCCCGTGATTCTTTGATGAGCCTAGAGGCTTATCATAAAGCTAGACCTGAAATGCGTAAGCAAATCATCGAGCATAAGAAAATTCGTACCGTGCATCTCGGTAATCATATTTCTTTGCTGTTTGAAGATGAGCTGACTTTACGCTATCAAGTTCAAGAAATGCTGCGTATAGAAAAAATCTTTGAAGATGAAGGCATACAATCTGAACTCGATGCCTATAACCCTCTGTGCCCTGAGGGCAGTAACTTCAAAGCCACTATGTTGATTGAATACGGCAACGTCGCAGAGCGTCGTGTTGCTTTGTCCAAGTTGATCGGTGTGGAAGATCGTTTATTTATTCAAGTAGAAGGTCAGCCACGCGTTTATGCGATTGCTGATGAAGATCTGGAAAGAGAAACAGAAGAGAAAACCTCAGCTGTGCATTTTGTGCGTTTTGAATTAACGCCAGACATGAAGTCGGCTTTGAAAAATGGTGCGCAAATGATGGTGGGATGTGATCATCCTAATTATCCTGCGCATGTGGAAGAACTGCCGTCTGATACTTTATCTGCACTACTCAAAGATCTTAGCTAAATCTTAGTTAGTGATCATCACTGAGCAACACAAATAAAAATGCGACTCCAAATAGGGAGTCGCATTTTTCATTACACACCTAATTTGTCGCTTCAGTTTAATTCAAGCTGCGTCCTGCTAGCCAGATCTTCACAACTAATCCTGTAGGCAAATGATTACTCAATTCTAGTTTGCCTTGATGTCGTTGAATAATGCGGTTCACAATAGCCAAGCCTAAACCTGCACCACTAGCTTGACTACGCGCTGCATCTAATCGCGTAAAAGGTTGTAAGAGATAATTAAATTGATCTTCTGGTAAGCCGGTTCCGTTATCTGTTAATTCAATCTGTATCTGCCCTGATGTAATGTGACTACGCAAATTCAGCTCTGCATATTGATGATGCGCTGTTTTTCCATAGCGGCGAGCATTCTCTATAAGGTTGTTCAACATACGTGAAATTTCGGTCGGATTACCCGTTGTGATCATGCCCTCAGCGATATCTGAAGAGATGCGAATATCCGCACGTCTAGCGGCTTCGGTGGCGACATTTTTTAACAAGGCACTTAAATCAAATTCTGCGTAATGTTGTTGCTCAGGTGGTTTTGCATAATCTAAAAATTGCGCAATGATAGATTCCATTTGCGCTAAATCAGATTGCATACCGCTGCGAGCTTCATCGGTCAGTGTAGCCATCTCCACTTCTAGCAGCATGCGTGCAATCGGAGTGCGTAAGTCATGTGAAATACCTGCCAAAATCAAAGTGCGATCGGCTTCTATGCGTTCTAGATCGCGTGCCATTTGATTAAAGCTGATGTTGGTGTCACGAATTTCAACGGGGCCATCTTCAGGTAAGGGCACTGGTTTTAATCCAGCAGCAATGGTGCGCGCGGCAAGTGATAAGCGAGCAAGAGGTTGATTGATCAGTCCACTAATAAATAAAGCACCTAATAACGATAAGACCAGTGTGACAGTAATCCACCCCAACCACTGGATACCCGAAGCTAACTCTAAACGATCACTGTCTAGCATTAACCAGTAATCATCGTCTTCAATCATGAAGCTGACCCAGAAGCCGCGTATGTTATTCACTGAACCTACGAACTGCGTGTTAGGGCCGAGTTGCGCACGTACCTTTTCTTCAATCACGCTAATCACTGGCCGGTTGGGTAGAGGCTCTGTGACATCGGTTTCTTCACGTGGATAAACACGAATACCTTGATCATCTGCTAAATCAAGCAGTAACTCACGTCGCAGTGTGGGAGCAGAGTGCAAAATCGCTGCTCGCGTAATCGTAACGATAGAGGCGATTTGCGCTGCAATTTGTTGGCCGCGTGGAGTACGTTCAACGATACGAAAACTCATGAACCACGCTGCCATACTGACGCCAATTAAAAAAGCGAGCAGTACAAAAGTACGCCAGAACAGGCCACTCTTTAGCCAGTTATGACGCGGACGTGTGTCGCTGAAATCTAGTTCAGTGACCATCGGGGATAAAGACGTAACCTAGACCCCATACAGTCTGTATATAACGTGGGACTGTAGGATCTGGTTCTATCATTTTGCGTAAGCGTGAGATTTGTACATCCAGACTGCGGTCAAACACTTCATATTCACGACCGCGTGCTAACTCCATTAACTTTTCTCGTGAGAGTGGTTGTTTAGCATGACGTGCTAACACTTTGAGAACTGAAAATTCACCGGTGGTGAGTGTGATGGGCTGACCGTTTTTGGTTAATGCGCGTTTGCCTAGGTTGAATTCAAATTCACCAAAGACATAGGTTTCTTCATGCTCAGAAGGAGCGCCTGGTATTTCATCGGCAGGTACTCTGCG
>CANGLD010000108.1 GCA_947454475.1 Oxalobacteraceae bacterium | reverse complement strand
TTTATTGCCGGACAATGGACCACTTGCGGCACAACAAGCGGTGCCGATTTTGTTGGATGACACAGCAGCCGATGTATTTCAAAAAGTGACGGTTGCAGCAGAAATGTGTTTGTCTAAGGTCTTGCCCGACTTAATAAAAGGAACAGCACAGTTAGTGCCGCAGGATTTAACGCAGGGTGCTTATTTTGGACGACGCACGGCTGAAGATGGACGCATAGACTGGCAGCAGTCAGCGTTGCAAATCCATAATCTGACTCGCGCAGTGACGCGCCCCTTTCCTGGTGCGTTTGCTGAGACCGAGGCAGGGAAGTTGGTACTATGGCGCACTCGACTGCATGATCAGTTGGAGCATGCCGAGCAGCGTGGCAAATTGGTTTATCAAGATGGCGAGCACAGACTCTATCCCTTAGGAGGAGGTTGCTTACAATTGATAGAAGCAGAATTAAATGCGAGTGCTCTGCCACGAACCGAATTGCGGGTGGCAGCAGTGGCTAAAGAATAGTGTGACAAGTTTAGTTTTTTTATTAATCCGTAGTTGATCAGAGATTCTAGCGATGAAAAAAGTATTGATCTTAGGTGTGAATGGTTTTATTGGACATCATCTGACCCGCCATATATTGCGCGATACAGATTGGGAAGTATTTGGCATGGACATGTACTCCGACAAAGTACAGGAGTTTTGTTCAGATCCCCGTTTTCATTTCTTTGAAGGCGACATCACCATTAATCAGGAGTGGATTGAATATCACGTGAAAAAATGTGATGTGGTCTTACCGCTGGTGGCGATTGCTACACCTGCGACCTATGTCTTAGAACCACTGCGTGTCTTTGAGTTGGATTTTGAAGCGAATCTGCCTATTATTAAATGGTGTGTGAAATACAAAAAGCGTGTCGTATTTCCCTCCACCTCTGAAGTCTATGGCATGAGCGATGACGCAGAGTTTGATCCTGAGCATTCAAACTTGGTCTATGGTCCTATACACAAACCACGTTGGATTTATGCCTGCTCTAAGCAGCTGCTAGATCGTGTGATCGCTGCTTATGGTCAGCAAGAAGGATTGGCTTACACCTTATTTAGACCTTTTAATTGGATAGGTCCTGGCTTAGATAGCATTCACACTTTTAAAGAAGGTTCTAGTCGTGTGATCACCCAATTCTTAGGACACATCGTGCGGGGTGAAACGATTAAGCTAGTTGATGGTGGTAATCAGAAACGTACCTTCACGTATGTGGATGATGGCATTTCTGCTTTGGTGAAAATTATTGCGAATGAAGGCGGCAAAGCAGATGGCCAAATTTATAACATTGGCAATCCTGGTAATAATTATTCAGTCAAAGAGTTAGCCAATATGATGTTGGAGATGGCGAAGCATTATCCTGAATATGCCGAAGGTCTGGCCAAAGTCAACGTAGTGGAAACCACCTCAGCTGAGTATTACGGCAAAGGCTATCAAGATGTACAGAATCGCGTACCTAAGATAGACAATACAAAAACAGATTTGAGCTGGAAGCCTGAAACAGAAATGAAGGATGCACTCAGCCACATCTTTGAGTATTACCGTAGTCACGTTGCGCAAGCGCGCGAGTTGATGAACTAGAATTAGCTGCAAGCTCAAAAAATTAAGCTCTCACTGGCGCTCAGATCGCGTCAGTGAGAGCTTAATCGCTTTAGGAGCAGCTCATCAGTACATCAGCACATCTAGAGCATGCAAGCTGACACGCAGCTCTTATCTTTATACAGCCACTCCCTGAACTGCCAATAAGCCAGAACGCCCTGGTAGCTCATGCATCGCAACCTGATGTTTAGGTAATGTCGATGGATGTAGTCGTTGATACAACTCTTCCATAGAAATGAATTGATAGCCTTGTGCAATCCAACCTTGCAGCATGCGCTCCATGGCTGGTAAGAGCTTCATGCCTTCCAGTTCTGCATGGAGGGTAAAGACATGACCGTATTCGCGCTCTTCTTCAGTGGCCGCTAACAGCCTCTCATGCACATTCTCTGGTGTGGTGTCATTCAAACCGAGTAGCTCATCTAAGGTGGGCAAGGTAGTCGGCATTTGTATGCAGCTCAACACTGCATCATTGACCACAGGTTGAAATGGATAATCACCACGAGTATCTGAGGCATAGTGCAAACCCATCTTTGCTTCTAATTCATACGCTGCAGCGTTCATCTGCCAGCCTGCAGCACCATGCGTTTTTACTGTGTGTCCAAAGATCTCTTCAAATCGTTTTACAGCTTGATTCAACTCATGCCGCGTCCAGCTTGCATCTGCATCCACGACATGGTCTTGCCAACGCACGTGATCCCAACAATGAATACCTACTTCAAATCCTGCAGCTTCTGTCGCACGCAAAATGGACGCGCAGCGACGACCAATATCAGGGCCTGGTAATAAGGTGCCATTTAATAAAGTACGAATGCCGTAATGCTCAACAACGGAGGTGCGAGACACCTTTTGAAAAAAGCCGGGGCGGAAAATACGTTTGATAGCGCGACCCGTGTGATCTTTACCTAAGCTAAATAAGAAGGTCGCATGGGCTTGATAGCGTTGAAATAGAGCGCTCAGTTGAGGCACGCCGATTTGAGTGCCACGCAAGGTGTCGACATCTACTTTCAGCACGATGGTTTTCATGGGTGATTCAGTCTCGTTTCAGTTAAGGGCAATCGCGTAAAGCTGCAAAATTCGGCGCAGTGTAACACCGCAGGCTGTCATGAATCAGTGGGTGAGAAGAACTTGATTCGAGATGCACAAACAGCAGTCTGGGATTTGATGCAGATGACAGACTCGTGATGATCTCAAATCGCCGCAGTGATGAATTTGCTTATTTTTAAAAATCAAAGAGTTATAGCCCGAACCGCAAGTTGATTTTCAATCATTGCGTAAGGATGGTGCAGATTCTCTGCTGCTGCAAATTGAAATCAATACGCGCCTTATGTGAGATGGCATAACAATTTGAGATCACTGTGTGTGTGATGATTGCATGTCAGAGCTGGTTGAATGCAAAGCTGAATCGCTGAAAAATGAATGCGCTTCATCTTTAAAATTAAACAGTGAAAGAGGATTTTTAGTACTCGAGATTTGAATAGATGACTTAATTCGGGTATTTTTTGGGCTGAAGAGGGCATTTAATAGAAAATAATTCGCATTTTATGAAAATTTTTCTTCCATTATTTGATTAGATGGATAAAATTCGGTTCATGCAAAATATTTTATGCAAATGCATGCAGTATTTTGTGGCTCGCTGAAAAGAAGGCAGCTGATTGCAGATTAGGTAAAAACTAAAAAGCGATCTTGGAGTCAGAACTTAAAGACTCTGGCCTAGATTAAAAATCAGCGACGAGGCAACTTAGTTGGAGACTGCGTTGTCACTAGTAGGTGGTGTGAAAATGGATTTGCTAAGAATCTGGGTTCATACCAAATGGTTGTAGAGACTAATTCGACCTGACTGCATATCCGGCAGATCGGGAACGAGATTAAAAAAGATAACGATAAATTTGCTTTCATATTCAATTTCATCGCCGACCGGTTTTTCAGAGGTGACGCCAATCCCAGGGCGTAGAGATTGTTTCCCCCAAAATTCCGTGCAAGCGTTGCAAACGGCAGAGCGGCTGTCCCACAAGGGAGGTGTCTATGCTGTTTGATCATTGCGCTGTTTGTCAGAAATGCTGTAATGTCGACGAGGGCTATTCGCCACTAGAGATCACCCTGACTGCGTCTGAAAAGAAGCGCTTGGGTAGTGTTTGTATAGATCGTCGTTGTGAACACTTAGGCAACAAAGGCTGTGAGCTGGGTGATGACAAGCCTTTCGGTTGCAAGCTATATCCCCTTTCCTATAATCCGAGCGAGAAGAGTTTTTTCTTTGACGCCGATTGTCCTTTAATGGACGAATATTTTGCGCAGCTTAAAAAACCTGGCAGCGAAGCTCATACACACTTGAGTCAAGCGCAGGAACAGATAACTGAGCTGCATAAGAAATCCTCTGGATACTTGAAGCGTAATTTTCAAGTTGATGTTGAGTTTTTTGATTTACGTCCCATCCCTTAGTGTTACTTTATTTCGAGGTAATTGGCTTATGACATTCGTCGAAACTAAAATGGAGATCCAACACGATCACTCCGATTCCCGCTCGGTCAACGAGGTGGGTTATCAGAGCTGGACTCCTGAAAATCTACTGGTCGATAGCTATCACAATGACATTCATTATTTCACCACCCGGTGGGATGCTTTGTGTCCTTATATAGACGTAACTGAAGAGATGCTGGCACAAGCTTCTAAGCCTCTCATCGTTTACGCCTTACCGCCTGATAGCGCATTTGGTCAACCGATTCGTGATTGGTATGGCTTAGTCGATGTGTCTTCCAACGAGTTTTGGACAGAAGCACGTCGTGAGCGCAAATTCCGCGAACTCGATAAATTCTTCCGTACTTTTGAAATTACCGAATCAGTTGTTCCTGGTAAGACCTTAAGTGTTGACGATATTGTTGAGTTGGGTGGTGAACATTTTGCTAACTATGAAATCGATCCGCGCGAAATCGAAGGATTTGTGGATTACATCCGCAATCTTGATGTGCTGATTTATCAAGTGCGCTCTCCAGAAGGTGAGTTGGTATTGAGCGATGTATCTATCGTCATGCCACGCTATAACCAAGTGTATGGCAGCTTCTGTCAGTGGAATCGCAAATTCAAGAATAAGTCGCCAGGTTTGTTTGCTTGCTTGTTAGCGAGTAGATGGGCTGCTAAGAATGGCTACAATTTCTACAATTTAGGTCCAGTTGGTGATTATGGTTACAAGTCCTTGTTTGTAACGCATCATGAGCCTATTTATTCATTGGTGTTAGCGGATCCAGATCATCCATTAGTCTTAGACCCAGAGTCACCGGTTTATGCTGATTTTGAAGAAAGTGATTTGAACCAGATTTACCGTACTCGTAATGCTCCAACAATTCGAGCAGAAGAAGCGGTGTGTGCAGCAATCGGCTTCTGAGTCTCTAACAAAATGCCTCTCTGGTGTGAATTCAACCGGAGGCAGCACCGCAAATGCAGTGCTCATTTTGCTGAAGTCTCTGAAGAGCCAGTCAGATTTATAAAATCCGACTAGCAAAAAAAAAGGGTAGCCCCAATTGGTGGCTACCCTTTTTTTATGGGAGCGTTTTTAAAACGAATGTTCTTCTTCAAAACTGATGTCATAGTCCATTAACAGCTCTTCACCAGGAGCGATTTTACGCATAGTAGTGAAGCTGCCATCTTTATTCATGATCAGATTCGGTTTTTTGGAATGATTGATGTAGATAGAGATATTCACAACATTCAGACCAACAACTGGCACACAGACGGTATCTTCATTGTGATAACAAAAGGTGTCCAATAAGTCTCTAGAATTAGGTGGCAGTACTTTCAGCTCTTCTCGTGAAAATTTGATTTCATCGATATCTAACCAAGACTTGAATGGATTGATGTCAGGAGGAATAGCACGAAAGGCAAACACACCGACGCCGTGTACGGGAGAGGCACCAAGACGGCAATACAATTCATTTTCAAGATGATCAAATAGTGCTTTTTTGGTTAAATACATTACAAAACCTATTCAAGTAGTCCGCAAAAATCAAATCTTATCAGGATGTGGCGCGAGAAACGAGTTTAAATTCAGTTATGTGCCGTGATATTCATATAAGAAAATGGGATGTTTTAAAATGAGAACATGCCTATTTGCGCCAGCTAGCATCGTGAAAATAGCCTGAATGCAGCGTGAGATTAGCTGTAAGCGTTGATTGCATTTAGATCCTGCAGCGCTTTGCACGTGCTAACCCTGAGCAAAAAAGAAAAAATTCTAGCGACGAGGCGCTAAATTTAATTATTAGGATGAATAAAGTTAATCGTAGTTAAAAATATAAAATAATTAACATTATTAAATTCAACCTGATACAGATTTCCTACTAGAGATAGATCCTATTTTAAAAATATCGCATGTCACTTTCTGAACGTCGCATTGCTCATCTCGATATGGATGCATTTTATGCATCCGTTGAGTTATTGCGTTATCCGGAATTGCGTGGTCTGCCTGTCGTGATAGGCGGACGCTCAGCACATGCACCAGAACGTCAGCCCGATGGCACGCATCATTTTTTTCGACTGCGTGATTATGTAGGGCGAGGCGTGATTACCACTTCTACTTATGAAGCACGTGCATTAGGCGTATTTTCTGCGATGGGCATGATGAAGGCTGCACAATTGGCGCCTGATGCTATTTTATTGCCGGTTAATTTTGAGGCATATCGCCACTACTCACGCGTATTCAAAGCAGCGGTAGCGCACATAGCGCCACAAATTGAAGATCGCGGTATCGATGAGATATATATCGATCTCACCAATCACACTGAAGAAAGTCATGCACTAGGATTAAAAATAAAAAAAGCAGTTAAAACAGCCACGAACTTAAATTGTTCGATTTGTATTGCACCCAATAAGTTATTAGCAAAAATTGGTTCAGATTTAGAAAAGCCTGATGGCTTAACCATACTCACTGAAGCCGATATACAAACCAGAATCTGGCCATTAGCCGCTAGAAAAATCAATGGCATAGGTCCTAAGGCGAATGAAAAATTAGCAGCACTAGGTGTGGTGACAATAGCGGATCTCGCTGCACAATCACCGGCCTTGTTACAAAAACATTTTGGACTTAGCACAGCTTTATGGTTAAGCAGAGTCGCGCAGGGGTGGGATGAGCGCGAGGTGGTGACGCAATCAGAACCTAAATCTATAAGTCGTGAGACTACCTTTGAACGTGATTACCACGTCAAACATGACAGAGAAAAGTTAACGACGATTTGTAATCAACTGTGTGATCGTGTGGCTGATGATTTAAGACGGAAAAATTGTGTGGGTCGTACTATAGGGATTAAATTGAAGTTCGATGATTTTCAGACGGTGACGCGTGATGTCACACTCGCAGTAGCAACTGATCAGGCGGCTGTAATAAGACAAGCGGTAGGGGAATGTTTAAAGCGTGTGGTATTTGAGAAGAAATTGCGTTTGATAGGTATTCGAGTTGGAAGTTTAGGGCCTGTAGGTGAATACTCTGAAGAGCAAGCACTACAACAAAGTACATTGTCTTTGTTTGATTGATTGTATAGATGAAAAAAAACGCAGCCATGTTGCTGCGTTTTTTCTTTAGACGATTTCTTTATTCTCTATCAGCTTCTTTAAGTCCGTATAACCACCAATTAACACACCATCAATAAAGACCATAGGGAAGGTCGGCCAACCTGTCCACATTTTAAGCGCACCACGCTCTTTCCATTTGCCAAAATAATTACCGTATTC
>CANGLD010000107.1 GCA_947454475.1 Oxalobacteraceae bacterium | reverse complement strand
ATTCCTGACGCTTATTATCAATTTACTACTTATATGTTGATGAAGATATTTTCTAAAACTAAAGCATCCTCGCAGGCGGGCATCAATATGCCATCGTCAAAACTGTTCTCGCTGTCTCACTCAGTTGTCGTGAGCCTATGTGCCTCCTTAGGCTTAGCATTGAGTTTGACGCATGCTCAGGCAACCGAAGCAGTTCAAGTGTTGACGATTAATGAACTTATTAGCGCAGTGGTTCGTCACAACCCCGAGCTACAAGCAAGCAAGCGTAGTTTAGATAGCGCGACTGCTGGTATCACCAGCGCCAAAGCATTGCCCAACCCCAGACTAGAAGTTCACAGTGGCAGACAAAATGAATTCAATCCTGCAGCCTTATCAGGACGAGCTAGTGGCGTAGGGATTTCTCAGTTAATTGAAAACCCAGCACTGCGTAACGCCAGGATAGAAGGTGCACTCAATCTTCGTGCAAGCTCGGTGCAAGCCGTCGCCATGACTGAAAATGAATTGATCGCTGAAACAAAGCGTCGCGCTTATGAATACTTGTTACGTAAAGAAGAAACGCTAGCAGCGTTCGATGCGCTCGGATTATTAGAACAAATTCGTGAACGAGTGAAAGTCAGAGTTGAAACTGGCGAAGCAGGTAAATATGAACTCATTAAATCTGATGCAGAGATCATCAACGCGCGTCAACGCGAACAAACTGCTCGTTTACAAGTACAACAAGCTGCGATCTCACTGAATCGTTTAGCTGCAGGACAATTACCTAGCGCATGGGAATTAAATGCGCAGTTAAGCGATAAATTAATTGTTCCCGAACTTGAACTACTTAAACAGAGTGCCTTACTAGACAATCCAGAAATTAAACAATTGAGTGCTGAATTAGAGCGAGCACGTGCACGCATTAATGAAGCTGAAGCGAGTCGCTGGCAAGGTGTGGAAGTTCGACTCTCTCAATTACGCGAACCTGAAGCACGACAAAACATGATAGGTCTGTCGGTACAACTACCGATACTTGATCAACGTGCAGGTCCACGTGCTGAAGCCATCGCTGAGCGCGAACGTGCATTAGTAAGATTAGAAGGTCGCAAAGCAGAATTACTACAACAAATCGAACTGGCATGGAAATCAGTACAAATTTCACGTACACGTATTGATGCCCTATCAGAAGGGGCTATGCGCGATGCAGAAGCGACACTCAAAGTGGCGCAAGCAGCTTATCGATTTGGTGAGCGCGGCATTCTTGAAGTTCTTGATGCTGAACGTGTATTACGTTCAGTTCGTGGTGATTTGCTTTTAGCACGCTATCAACTACAAGCAGCACTCATAGAGCTTGATACCTTAGCAGGACGACATAGCGTCAAATCAGAATAAAAAATTTCTCTTCTTCATTCACACTGCCTGCATTTTTACTATTAAACATTATGCCACGCACCTACTCACAAACTCCTAAGCTACCTTTTTCACGCATTGCTTTACTTTTTATTTTGCTTGGCGCACTCACTGCCTGCAATAAAAAAGAACAAGCTGCTGCAAAGCCTGCACCCGCTGTTGATACAGCGATTGTAGAAATTAAACCTGAAATGGCAGCACAGTTTTCCATTGAACGCGTGCAGCTAACTGATATCGCTATCACGCAAAGAGTCTCAGGAAAAATCGAAGCAAATGAACAGCGCACCACGCGCATAGGTGCATCCGTCACAGGTCGTATCACGCAAGTCATGGCAGAGGTGGGGGATAGAGTCAAAGCGGGTCAAGCATTAGCAAAATTATCAAGCCCCGAACTCACTAATGCCCAATTATCATTTTTGCGCGCTGTGTCTAGTAGCAAATTAGCGGAACGTTCAGTAGAACGTGCTCAACAATTGGTAGCCGCAGATGTCATTGGTTTTGCTGAATTACAAAGACGTGAAGTGGAATTATCTGTCGCACGTGCAGAATTGCGAGCCGCATCCGATCAACTACGTTTAATTGGTCTGTCGCAAGCATCCATAGAACGCTTAAGAGAGAATGGCTCACTCGCTTCTGAAGTTGCTATCACTGCGACTCAAAATGGTGTGGTGGTAGAACGTAAAATTAGCCAAGGCCAAGTGGCACAACCAGGTGATCCATTATTCACGGTAGCAGATTTATCGAACGTTTGGGTAGTTGGCGCCTTGCCTGAAAAAGATGCGAACTCAGTCTACTTAAATCAACGTGTTGATGTTGAAGTTGCCGCACTTGGAAATAATCTCTTACACGGCAATATAGTTTTTATCAGTGACACGGTACAACCAGATACACGTACCGTAGCCATTCGTACTGCTGTGAATAATCCCAAGTTTGAACTCAAACCACAAATGCTTGCTTCACTGGTTTTAAAGGGACAAACCGTACGACAGCTAGCAGTCCCTGCAAGCGCAGTGGTACGTGAAAATGGCCGTGAATATGTTTTCGTGCAACTAGACAAACTACGCTTTAGATTAACCGAAGTACGATTAGATCCAGCAGTTGGAGATTATCGTCCCTTGATCAAAGGCTTAGATGAAGCCACACCGATTGTGGTCGATGGCACCTTTCATTTGAATAGTCAGCGTAAGCGCGCCGAATTGGAGTAACACCATGCTGACTAAATTAATTAGTGAATCACTCACGCAGCGATTGCTGATGGTGGTGTTAGCTTTTGCTTTAATTGGCTTCGGTCTACGAGCAACAAGCAAACTCTCGGTTGATGCATTTCCTGATGTGACCAATGTACAAGTACAAATTGCTACTGAAGCACCCGGTAGATCACCTGAAGAAGTTGAACGCTTTGTCACAGTACCGCTAGAAATTAGTATGACAGGCCTACCAGGCTTGACGGAAATGCGCTCACTTAATCGTAGTGGGCTTTCTATCATCACGCTCATCTTTACTGACAACACAGATGTGTACTTTGCACGTCAGTTGGTAATGGAAAGACTGATAGAGGCGAATGCAAAACTCCCTCAAGGCATCACACCAGTCTTGGGTCCCGTCTCTACCGGTTTAGGTGAAGTGTATCAATACACACTAGAACGTCCGGATGATGGCACGCATGCATTAAGTGAAGCAGAACTCATGGAGCGTCGTGCAATTCAAGATTGGGTAGTACGCCCACTTTTACGTTCAATTCCTGGTATTGCAGAAATTAATTCGCAAGGCGGTTATGAACGTCAATATCAAGTCATCGTTAATCCTGATCGCTTACGTCATTATCATTTATCACTGCGCGAAGTAGAACACGCTATTGCGAGTAATAACTCGAACTCAGGTGGCGGCATCTTACCGCAGGGAGAAGAACAATTTCTGATCCGTGGCGTTGGATTAACGCGCACCGTAGATGACATTGCTAGCATCGTGGTGAAAGAAGAAAGTGGTATCCCAGTTTATGTAAGAGATGTCGCTGAAGTAAAAGTTGGACCCGCTATTCGTTATGGCGCATTAATTAAAAACGGTGACACTGAAGCAGTGGGCGGCATCGTGATGATGCTACGAGCAGGTAATGCCAAAGAAATCGTTACGCGTATTAAAAATCGTGTAAATGAAATCAATGCGAAAAATATGCTGCCGGGCGGATTAAAAATTGTGCCCTTCTATGATCGTACTGAATTAGTGGATGCTTCACTCTGGATGGTCGGTAAAGTATTAATTGAAGGCGTGATTCTTGTCGTCATCGTATTGTTAGTTTTTCTAGGGGATATACGCTCTAGCTTAGTCGTCGTAGCAACCCTAGTCATCACACCCCTCGTCACCTTCATGGCAATGAATCGTTTGGGCATTTCTGCCAACCTCATGTCCTTAGGAGGATTGGCAATTGCAATTGGTCTCATGGTCGATGGTACTGTGGTAGTGGTTGAAAATGTGTTTCACAAATTAGGCACAGCAGGCATGACTGTGCGTGAGCGCGTTAAAGTCGTTCTCGATGCCACCACCGAAGTGGCGAAACCTACTATCTACGGCATCTCTATCATTATTCTCGTTTTCCTTCCTTTGATGACTCTCTCAGGCATGGAAGGAAAAATGTTTGCGCCATTAGCATTGACGATAGCAATTGCTCTAGCCGTATCATTAGCCATATCGTTATTTTTATCTCCAGCGTTGTGTTTTTATATTTTAAAAGGTGGCTCTGATCACGACACCAAACCCATCGCTTGGATGAAACAGCATTACCTCAATTTATTACAAGCAGCTTTATCATCACAGAAAAAAACTGTATTGGCAGCAGTTGCTGCCCTACTCGTTTCTTTTATGTTGGTTCCTTTTCTCGGTAAGAGCTTTATACCTACCATGAATGAAGGTTCTATCGTTCCGCAAATTGTTCGTGCACCAAGTATCTCGTTAGATGAATCAATACAAATTGATATCAAAGCTATGCAGTTGATTAAACAGATACCAGGCGTACGATTAGCTGTCTCTAAGCTAGGTCGTGGCGAATCTCCGGCTGATCCTTCTGGACCGAATGAATCTGATCCGATTGTCAGCATAGATCCAAAATCAGATCGCACTCAAGCGGAAATAGAAAAAGATATACGTACTGCACTGGCTGTTTTACCTGGCGTGCAAGTCGTGATGAATCAACCTATTGCTCAACGCGTAGATGAAATGCTAACTGGCGTGCGATCTCAATTAGCTATCAAAATTTTTGGTGATGACTTAACTGAGTTAAAACAAATCTCTGAACAAGTGGCGCTCATCGTTAAGACAGTCCCCGGTGCAAGAGACATACGTATAGATCGCTTATCAGGACAGCAGACTCTCACCATTGATATTGATAGACCTGCGATTGCGCGTTATGGGATTAATGTCGCAGACATCCATGAGATTATTGAAACAGCGATAGGTGGTAGCGAAGTCAGTCAACTTTATGAAGGTGAACGTCGCTTTGCGATTCAGATTCGCTATCCTGAAAATTATCGCAACTCCATACAAGCCATTAAAAAAACATTATTACGCACCCCTGATAACGCTTTAATTCCACTTGAATCAGTCGCTACCATACAATTGGTTGATAGTCCTCCTACTGTGAATCGTGAATCTGGTAAACGCCGTGTTGTTGTGGGTGCGAATGTGGCCGGACGCGATCTCGGTGGATTCGTCGCTGAAGTGCAGCAACGCGTAGAGAGTGAAGTCAAACTCCCTGAAGGTTATTATTTTTCATGGGGCGGTCAGTTTGAAAACATGGAACGCGCTATGGGAACCTTAATGGTCATTATTCCTTTGACAGTTGCTGCCATCTTTTTCCTACTGTTCATGATGTTTAAATCACTTAAATTGGCTTCGTTAATTATTCTGGTGTTGCCGTTTGCTTCTATAGGTGGTGTGTTTGGTTTAGCGATCACAGGGGAATATTTATCTGTACCTGCTTCCGTAGGATTCATCGCTTTGTGGGGTATCGCCGTCTTGAATGGCGTAGTACTCGTGACTTCCATACGCCGCTTACGTGAAGATGGAATGACTGTCAGAGAAGCCGTCTACGAAGGTTGTGTACAGCGCTTTCGTCCTGTGATGATGACAGCCACCGTTGCATTACTGGGTCTGGTACCCTTTCTCTTTGCAAGTGGCCCAGGCTCAGAAGTACAGCGCCCCTTAGCCGTTGTTGTGATTGGTGGCCTCATCACCTCCACCCTGCTAACATTAGTCGTACTACCTGTTCTTTACCGTTGGTTTGACCCGCCAATCAACACGCAATATCAAGACTAACTTAGGATTTTGATTGCAAGCAGACGCCTCACAACTAGGGATGCCACATACACAGCGCGCTACGAGCAATCAAAGCGCGCTTACTTATGTTTTGTTAAATCCCCATTCCCACGGCGGTCGCACTGCGCAACTGGAAGCACCTTTAAAAAAACTGCTGAGTAAACATGGGCTGCATGATGCATTGCTCATTACACCGACGCCACAGACAGCATTACAAATGATTCATGCTTTGCCTGCATGCAGTCGAGTGATTATTGCAGGTGGTGACGGCACGGTGCATCATCTCTTACCTGCATTAGTAGCTGGTGGTCATACACTCACCGTGCTACCTCTAGGCAGTGGCAACGATACCGCTCGTGCTTTTGGAACCTATGCATTAGGAATAGAAACAGCATTAACTACAGCACTGCATCATCCCGCAATACAAATTGATGTGGGTGAAATCCATACGCTTGATGTCAATTCTGGCATGACGCATGAAAGACTCTTTATATCTAGTTTTAGCGCAGGATTTGATGCTTCTATCAGTCTGCGAGCACGTGAAGGACCAACGTGGTTATCTGGTATGCCTAGATATTTATGGGCCACCTTAGGTGAATTAAGAGCACTACGCCACTGGCCCATGCAAGTCTCAGTAGAAGATAACTTAATTCACGACGGCCCTGCCTTATTTGCCTCTAGCTTAAATACACCTAGCTTTGGTGGTGGTATGCCCGCCGTGCCGCATGCGAGTATCCAAGATGGTGCGTTAGATCTATTAATGGCTGGTGAAATACATATGGCAGAAGTCCTGCAACTGTTACCCCTTCTATTGATAGGCAAGCACTTAGGTCGTCCTAAAGTACATACCCAAACTTTTACTAAGCTCACAATTCAATCTCAAACCCCTATACCCATTGCCGCAGACGGGGAATACATAGGCCAAGCAAATGAAATAAAAATTTATAACCGCGCCCACTGTTTAGCTGCGATTTGCCTCTAACTTCAGCTATGATGCTATAACAAGAATTCAAAGGGGTAAGTGGCGAAAGACCGTGCACTCCATAAGCCATGATTAAACTCAAATTATTAGGTTGTAATGGTGGCATAGGTGGTGCAAGACGCACAACTTGCTATGCTCTAGATGAATCCGTTCTGATTGATGCAGGCACTGGATTAACCAGCCTAAGCTTAGAAGAAATGGCTCGTGTTGATCACGTCGTTCTCACCCATGCGCATTTTGATCATCTAGCTAGCCTTCCCTTGCTTATGGATTCCGTTATCGACTTGCGTAAAGGACCTATACAAGTTTGGGCTCCGCAGCGTGTCATTGAAATCGTGGCGAATCATATTTTCAATAACCAAATCTGGCCTGACTTCACCAGTATCCCTAGCATCGCTCACCCGTTTGCTAAATTAAATGCCATACCAGAAAATCAAACATTCGATATAGGTGGTTTTAAGTTTAGTACCTTAGCTGCGAATCACGGCATACCCGCTTGCGGCTATCGCGTTGAAAAAGCTGGTGCTGTCTTAGCGTTTTCAGGTGACACAGCAGATTGCCCAGATTTTTGGGAAGCCATTCATAGCGATGATGAACTCGCAGGCGTCATCGTTGAATGTTCTTATTCACGCAGAATGCATGAACTCGCACTCATGTCTATGCATATGGATGTGGATATGGTGATCAAAGAATTTTCGCAACTCCGTTCAGATGTTGCAGGCGTCATCGTACATCGCAAACCGGGATTAGAAGATGAAATAGAAAGCGAATTACGTGCAGCACTGCCTAATCGCGATGT